>URAQ01000311.1 GCA_900545875.1 uncultured Collinsella sp. | reverse complement strand
AGGTCAGCGCCCTTTCGTTTCACGTCACCTTGTCTCAAATGCGGCCCGCTCGCTGCCGTTGCCAAGACATCGGTGTTGCCTTGCTTCGGGAATGCGGCAGATGGGGACGTTCCTTTTTTGCCGGCAGTTTGGGACACTCCTTACGGGGCACCCCCTCCACAGCGCCTATGCCAGCTTGTCGATTTGCCCAATCTCCCAGAGCGGAATATTGACGAGCGTGCCTTCGTCTCTATATGCCGCTAACGATGTTCTCACGCAGCGCTCGAGCTTGAACTTCTCGCAGGCAATCCTCAGGCTCTTTGCTTTGAGATTCTCTGCCGCCTTGACCTCGAGCGGAAGCACGGTCCCCGCATGGTCGACGGCAAAGTCAGTCTCTGCATTGCCGGAGGAGGATGACCAATACGCGGGGGTATTGCCTTGGAGCAAAAGCTCCTGTGCGACGTATTGCTCGGTCAGCGAGCCTTTGAACTCCGTAAAAACAGCGGGCCCGTTCAGAACAATGGCTGGCGTGAGGCCGGAGAGTGCTCCGAGGATGCCGGTGTCGATGCAGAACAGCTTGAAGCCCGAGAGATCCTCGTAGCTTGTGAGCGGTGCTCTTAGGGCGGAAACACGTGGTACCTTATGAACGATTCCGTAGTCCATGAGCCACTGGAGGCTTTCCTCAAAATCGCGTGCGCGCGCCCCGGGACGAAGCGCGCCGTAGACGAACTTCTTGTTTTCCTTTGCGAGCTGGCCGGGAAGGGATTTCCAAACCAGCCTCATGCGCTCGACGATGCGGGCTGGCGCATGCTTGCCAAAATCGGATTCATAAGCTTCGATGATTTGCTGCTGAAGCCTGCGGGCCTCGATGAAATCGTGGGAGGTGGCGAAAGCGGAGACAACTTCTGGCATGCCACCGACAACGAGGTATTCCTTGAGCAGGCGCTCGAGCTTTTCGGAAACGTTTGTCAGCAGGTCCATGTCTGCGGCAAGGATGGCATCTGCGAGTGGATCGCCATCGACGGCACGAACGAACTCGACAAACCCCATGGGGCGCATGGTGAGCTGGTCGATCTTGCCGACGGGGAACGACTCGTTTTCGCGTCGGAGCGCGAGCCCCATATAGGAGCCGGCTGCCACGATATGGTATTCCGGCGCCAGCTCGTTGAAGTATTTGAGCGAGGTGATGCCACGCGGTGCCTCTTGGATTTCGTCGAAGATGATGAGCGTGTCTGTCGGCGTTATGGTCTGGCCGCGCAGGAGCTCTATCTGGGAGATGATGCGTTTGGGGTCAAGGCTTCCGTCGAACAGCGAACGTGCGCCCGGTTCGAGCATAAAGTCAAAGCGGATGACGTTTTGATACTGCTGGCCTGCGAATTCGTTAAGAAGCCAGGTTTTTCCCGTCTGGCGGGCCCCCTTAAGCAGGAGGGGCTTGCGGTTTGCCCTAGATTTCCAAGCGATGAGTTCGTCCATTAGCTGTCGCTGCATACTGCCTCCTAACGATCATGGTTAGTATAAGACCGTTTCGGTCTTTCCATCGAAAAATGTGGGAGTAAACCACGTTTTTCCATCGAATAATGTGCGAGGCAACCACGTTTTTCCATCGAATAATGTGGGAGTTTAGGTCGGCACCTGGGGACGTTCCTTCTCTGCCGGCAGTTTGGAACACTCCTTGTTTTGGTGCAAATTAGCTACCCTTGCATCAGAAAACGGCGCCCGTCGGCGATGTTGCCGGCGGGCGCCGTGGTCGTGTAGGCGCTATTTGTTAAGTGCGTGCGTTCGAGCTCGCGTGCTACAGCGAGTCGATAAAGCGCTGCTGGGCGGCGCGTCCTGCCTCGTCCCATTTAAAGACGCCGGCGTTGTCGAGCACGTGGCCAAACACCACGCCCACCTCCTCGTGCAGGATATCGATGGCGTTGTCGGTCGTAAGTTCATCGGCGCGGCGTGCAAAGACATCCTCGGCCCATGCGGCGTGGCTGCGGCAAAGGTCGTCGCCCTCGAGTGCGGCGCCAAGGTCGTAGCTTGCGTCGACCTTGGCGGCCAGC
>URAQ01000310.1 GCA_900545875.1 uncultured Collinsella sp. | reverse complement strand
CACATCTGCTGGCTGGTCCTTGTCCTTTGCAAGTTTATTCGTAACAGGCGAGGTGTAGGGAGGCAGATACTTCCCGCGGTCGCTCAGTGAAATCTTAGAGCATAGTTCCTGGGCCAGGGCAAACGCCTGGATGCAGCCGACCTCGCGCGCAACGGCAACACAAAGGGCCTCGGGAGATAGACTGTACACCCCCGGTTCTACCTCTAGAATCGAGCCGGCGGGCAACCCGGAGCATACGGACCAGCCCACGCCAGGCATGCGGCGGCGCTGCGCCGCAGATCCCACCAGCAATCAAAGACCTTCTTGCACCTCGCCGCTTGCGGCCCCAATCCGCACCAAGTCGGGAAGATAGATGTCCTCGGTCGAGGGCGACGACGTGCGCAGCACACGGCGCTCTTCATCGGGATCGAGGTCCCTCCAGCTTATGTAACCCATTTGTCGGCGCTCGGCGCGCATCATGCGTAGCGCCGAGGCGCCTGTTAGGATTACGGAAGCCGCTAGCTGTTCGTCTGTCGGCTCGTCACACCGCGCCATCTTCACTGCCACAAAATCACCCCTACCAAACGCGTGCGATAGCGAGGCCATCGACTGCCGCAGCACCGGCGCGCTTGAGTTCCGCCGAAGCCGCGGCCATCGTCGCGCCCGTGGTGATAACGTCATCGATAAGCAGCAGGCGGCGGCCGTGCACGCCCTCAACCGTCTCGTACATGCCTTGGGCACGCTCGCGGCGCTCCTTACGACCGAGTTCTCGCTGGTCGCCATGCCCGTACTTGACGAGAGCATCGAGCAGGGGAACACCCGACAGCTCGCAAAATGGGCGCGCAATAGCCTCCATATGATCAAAACCACGCCGCCGAAATGCTGCCGCCGTCGCAGGCACAAATACCACCGCGTCGGCGCCGGACAGCACACCGCCTAAGCGATCGGGGGCTGCCGCCTGGGCATGCAAGGCAGTGTCGTAGAGTAGCTCCGCCAGATACGGTGCCAGGCGGCGCTCGCCCGCATCCTTGTACGCCCTGATGATGCGCGGCAGCGGATGTGCGTAGACGGCACACGCCAGGCAGCGATCGAGCGCCTCGGCCATTGCCGAAGACGTGCCCTCGACCGAACACTCGGTGCACAGCAAATCCCCAAACGGGGCGCCACATCGGATGCAGCTATGACGTGGGTCGATGAGCGTGAACGCAGCCAGGCAGTCTTGGCAAATAAGCGCACCGGCGCGCTCGCAGCCGGCACATCGTGTTGGCGACAATGCCTCGAGCGCCTCGCGTGCCACCCGCTCGGCAAACGGTAGCAATTCGTCCGCAAACGGTAGGGCACCGGCACCCTGCAGACGGCTCAATATGTTCAGATGGCTCTTCAAGACACAACCCTCCCTACGTTCGGTCGCAGGGAGGGTTGTTGATTCAGCGCTATGATACCCCGATGCGCTCGGGACAAGGCGGGCTAAATCCGCTCGCGGGCGTTATTCGCCCGCGGGCGGTTGTGGTGCGGACGAAGACGGGGTCGAGCCCTCGCCACCATCCTGGCGCGGCTTGCGGGAACGGCGACGGCGACGGCGCTTTTGACCCTGGTCGGCCGAGCCCTCGCCACCGCGATCCTCGCGCGGCTCGCGCTCATCGCGAGCGGCGCCACGCGAAGCCTTAGCAGCCGCTCCCCCGCCATCTCCGGGACGACGGCGCGTGACCTTGACCTCGCCATCCGAGACCTGATCGGCCACGGAGGGCACTGAGGGCTTCTGCTGCGCGCCCGAGGAATGGCGACGGCGCGGACGCGGCGCGCGCTCCTCCTCGCCACGTGACTTGCCGCTCTTGTCGACAGGCGCATCGGAGGCCGAGGCGCCCTTGGAAGCGGCACCGGCCTCGCGAGCAGCTGCGGCGCGGAAGGCGTCCTCGCGTTCCTCGCTCGACAGATGACGGCGGCGACGACGTGTGGGGTTCATGCCACCGCCGCGATTCTGCTGCTGGGGTTGCTGAACCTCGCGCTCGCGAGAGGCGTGCTTGCCCGCGGCTGCAGCCTCGGTAGCATCGCCCGAGCCCGCGC
>URAQ01000309.1 GCA_900545875.1 uncultured Collinsella sp. | reverse complement strand
CGGCCCACCACCACGAGCGCCGTGCGGTCGATGCCCTCTCGCGCGCCCGCATCGGCGAGCGTGCCCACTGTGCATCGCACCACGCGCTCCTCAGGCCAGGTCGCCTTGTACACGAGCGCCGCCGGCTCGTCGGAGCTGCGGCCCGCGGCCAAAAGCTCGGCGGAAAGCTCGGCGAGCATACCCGAGCTCAGGAAGATGACCATAGTCGAGCCGCTTTCCGCCATGGTGCGCATGCCCTCGCCCGCGGGCATGGGGGTGCGCCCGGAAAGCCGCGTGATCACGACCGACTGGCTGATTCCCGGCAGCGTGTATTCCTGGCGAAGCGCCGCCGCGGCACCGCAAAAGCTCGACACGCCGGGCACCACCTCGTAGTCCACGCCGCGCGCGTCGAGCGCGTCCATCTGCTCCTGGATGGCGCCGTACAGGCACGGGTCGCCCGTGTGCAGGCGCACCACGTCCTCGCCCCGCGCATCTGCCGCGCACATCACGTCGAGCACTTCCTCCAAGGTCATGTGCGCGCTGTCGTAGACGATGCAGGATTCCTTGCACTCAGCGAGCAGCTCGGGGTTCACAAGGCTTCCCGCCCAAACGACCACGTCGGCTGCGCGCAGAAGGCGCGCCCCGCGCAGCGTGATAAGGTCGGCGGCGCCCGAGCCTGCGCCAACGATATGAATCATCCGAGCCTTCCCTTCCCGTTTCTCATCGCAACCGTTTACGCCGCCATTTGCGCAGCGGGCAAAACACGGCGCCCGCAGCGGCAATCGGCGCAAATACGCAGGCAGGAGGCGCAATGCCGCCCGCCCTGGCTTTGACACGTTCACAAGTGCCCACTATCATAGTAAAAGTTTCGGCAACGAGCATATGACAATCGGATAAAAGGAAATGACCGGCGCGGCGCCCGCACAGCCCGCGCTGGCTTGCGGAGGGAACCAGGTGGGAATCCTGGGCAAGGGACATTACTGTGTAGGACGCGCAGGCGAACCGTCTCGCGCCCCAAGCCAGACTGCTTCGCCTTTTCCTCACGGCATCGCCGTGGCGTTAGCTCCTTGTGAACCCCGAGGGGCGCGCTTTTCTTTCGCTTGTGCCGACAAGCAACTGTCGCCGGGGGACCGGCAAACCGAGGAAAGGAAAAACCATGTCCGACCAGATGTCACGCCGCGGCTTCATGGGCGCCGCAGCAACCGGAGCCTTCGCGCTCGCCGGAGTCGCGCTCGCGGGCTGCTCCAGCACCTCCGCGAGTTCCGAGAAATCGAGCGAAAAGGAGAAGGCCGTGAAGCCGGTCATCCTCGTCACGAGCTTCGGCACGAGCTACAACGACTCGCGCCACATCACCATCGGCGCCATCGAAGACGCTATCCGCGAGAAGTACTGGCAGGACTACGACATCCGCCGCGCCTTCACCGCGCAGATCATCATCGACAAGCTGAAGAAGCGCGACGGCATCACGATCGACAACATGACCGAGGCGCTCGACCGCTGCGTGGAAGACGGCGTGAAGGAAATCGTCGTGCAGCCGACGCATCTCATGGGTGGCCTGGAATACACCGACGTGAAAGACGAGCTCGACAAGTACGCCGACAAGTTCGACAAAATCTCGCTCGGCGACCCGCTGCTCACCTCCGACGACGACTACAAGAAGGTGGCCGCAGCCATTAAGGAGAACATGGCGTCCTTCGACGACGGCAAGACGGCGCTGTGCCTCATGGGCCACGGCACCGAAGCCGATTCCAACGCCGACTATGCCAAGATGCAGGAAGTGTTCAAGAACGAGGGCTTGACGCAGTTCTTCGTCGGCACCGTCGAGGCTGAACCGACCTGCGAGGATGTTATCGCCGCCGCGAGCGCCGCAGGGTACAAGAAGGCCGTGCTCGCGCCGTTCATGGTGGTCGCGGGCGACCACGCGAACAACGACATGGCAGACGAGACCGACCCCGACAGCTGGGCTGCGAAGTTCGTGGCCGCCGGCTTCGAAGTGACGTGCCTGCTCCAGGGTCTGGGACAGAACGTCGCGGTCGACGACATCTACGTCTCGCACGTGGACGACGCCATCGCCAAGCTGTAAACT
>URAQ01000308.1 GCA_900545875.1 uncultured Collinsella sp. | reverse complement strand
TTTTCCTGAAAGAGGGCTACAAAGGGACAACCATTAACAGTATCGCCCGGGCGGCCCGCGTCTTTCCGAGAGCTACCTCAACGACGATGCCGTGCTCACCTGTGCCGTGAAGTCGGGGGCAAAGGCAATTCATCCCGGCTATGGTTTCTTTTCCGAGAAGGCGAGCTTCGTGCGCGACTGCGACAAGTATGGTCTGGCGTTTGTCGGTCCTTCGGCCGAGGTAATCGACAGCATGGGCGACAAGGACGCCGCACGTCGAACGGCTGCCGCGGCGGGCGTGCCCATCGTTCCGGGCTGCGATTTGCTCAAAAGCCCCGAGGAGGCAACGGCCGAGGCCGAACGCATTGGCTGCCCCGTGCTTATTAAGGCGCGTGCCGGTGGTGGCGGTCGCGGCATTCGCAAGGTCGAGCGCGTGGAAGATGCGGCAAAGGCGTTTATCGAGGCGCGCGCCGAGGGCGAGGCCGTTTTTGGCGACGGCGAGTGCTACATGGAGAAGTTTGTCGCGCCGGCGCACCACGTTGAGGTACAGATTATGGCCGATAAGCAGGGCCATGTGTTTTCGCTTGGCGAGCGTGAGTGCTCGGTGCAGCGCCGCAACCAAAAGCTGATCGAGGAGAGCCCCGCGCCGTGCCTCGACGGACACGACGACATTCGTGCTCGCATGCACAAGGCGGCGCGTGACCTGGCTCGTGCCGTCGGCTACGAAGGAGCCGGTACCATCGAGTTCCTGTATTCGGACGACGGCAATTTCTACTTTATGGAAATGAACACGCGCTTGCAGGTGGAGCATCCGGTTACGGAGTTTGTGACCGATACCGACTTGGTCAAGTGGCAGCTGCGCGTGGCAGCCGGCCAACCTCTGCCCTTTGAGCAGGAGGACATGCCGGTCCGCAACCACGCCATGGAGTGCCGCATCAATGCCGAAACGCCGGACTTTCTGCCGTCATGTGGAACGGTCACCGCGTTGCGTGTGCCGGGTGGTCCGCGCGTGCGCTGGGATTCCGCCATGTTTACCGGTGCGACAGTTCCGCCGTACTACGACTCCATGCTCGGCAAGCTCATCGTGTGTGCGCCCACGCGTGACGGCGCCATTCGCAAGATGCGCTCGGCCCTGGGCGAGCTCGTGATTGAGGGCGTGAGTGAAAACAGCGAGCTTCAGCTCGACGTGCTGGCAAACGACGAGTTCTTGTCGGGCATGTATCACACCGATCTGATGGGGCATCTCTATGCTGATGAATAGAAAAGCGAAGACGGTCAATGTCCTCGAGGGTCCGATAACCGAGTCGTGCGCCGAGTTTCCCGCGCGCCACGTGTTTGTCAAGTGCCCGGAGTGCCGCCGTGTGATCGATGAGGCACGCCTGCACGACAACCTCGAAGTCTGCCCTCGTTGCGGCAAACACTTTCGCGTGAGCGGTCGCGCGCGCATGCGCATGACGGTCGACGAGGGCACGTTTGAGGAATGGGATGCCAATCTGGCGTCGGAGGACTTCCTCTCGTTTCCCGGCTATGCCGTCAAGCTCAAGAGCGTGAGCGAGCGTTCGGGCGAGCGCGATGCCGTTGTGTGCGGCAGGGGCAAAATCTGCGGTTGCGATACCGCGTTCTTCTTTATGGATGCCAACTTTATGATGGGCTCGATGGGCTCCGTGGTGGGCGAGAAGATCTGTCGCGCATTTGAGCGTGCGACCGAGCTGGGATTGCCAGTTGTCGGCTTTACCGTTTCGGGCGGTGCACGCATGCAAGAGGGCGTGACATCGCTTATGCAGATGGCCAAGATTTCTGCGGCGGTTAGGCGCCACAGCGAGGCGGGCGGCCTGTATATCACGGTGCTCACCGACCCCACGACCGGAGGCGTAACCGCGAGCTTTGCTATGGAGGGCGACATTATCCTGGCCGAGCCCGATGCCCTGACGGCATTTGCCGGCCCGCGCGTGATCGAGCAGAACATGCACAAGCGTCTGCCCAAGGGATTTCAGCGCTCCGAGTTCTTGCTGGAGCACGGCTTTTGCGATGCCGTTGTTCCGCGTGGCGAGATTGCGCTCACGGTAGGCGAGCTGCTGGCACTGCACG
>URAQ01000307.1 GCA_900545875.1 uncultured Collinsella sp. | reverse complement strand
TCCGCATGGGATGGCCGCCAACCGTTAACTCATGCAAGTTAACGTATTTTACTCGTCAAGTGTTTCGATACGGGGCTTGATGATGCCATATCCACCATTCTTACGGTGATACACCACATTGATGAGGCCAGTCGTCGCGTTCTCGAACACGTAGAAGTCGTGGCCCAGCAGATCGGTCTGCACCAGCGCCTGCTCCTCAGTCATCGGGGTGACATCGATGACCTTCTCGCGGACGAGCAGGTCGTCGTCCTCCTCGGGCAGCAGCAGGTCGGCCAGATCCTCGACGCGCTCGACCGGCGCGACATCCGCTGCGCTGGCACCGCCCTGGCGGTTGTCCACGACCTTGGTCTTGAACTTGCGCAGCTGGCGGGTGACCTTATCGGCGGAGAGGTCGATGGCGGCGTACATATCCGCACCGTGCTCGGCAACGCGAATCACCGAACCGCGGGCACGAACCGTAACCTCGACGATTGCCGGGTTGGGGTTCGAGGGGTTCTTCTCATAGCGAAGTACAACGTCGACCGTCATGGGCTCGATATCGAAAACCTTGAGCGCCTCGCCGATCTTCTCATCCACATGCGCACGCAGAGCATCGGTTACCGTCGTCTTGCGTCCAGAAACCTTGATATCCATACGTGGCTCCAATCTGCCTCGGGGACTTACTGTACTGGCTATGTACCCATTGCCGTGCATTTAATCACGCGGATTCCTAAAGACCCGAATAACGATTGCTTGATACCGCATACCGAAGTCTCGCACTTTTCCGTGGCAAAGTGCGCTATGGGAGGGCGTCGGCGGCTTTGTATTTGGTCCCGAAAATTAGCTTTGACCTGCTGGTTTTATTGGGATGAAAAAGCCGGGCTCCCCTATTGGGGAAGCCCGGCAGTGCGTGTTGAAACCGTGAAGAGGTGTCCTTTCCAACGTATAGGAGACACCACCCCTAGCAATAACTAGCTATTAAGTTTGTTAATGTCGTCGTCGGTGATGGTGCCTTCCTGGCTGGACGATTTGTCCTCGGAGGATGCGGTCTCATTGTTGGAATCGGAGGACTCGCTGCCGGAGGACGTGGTCTCACTGGACTCAGAGTCGCCCGGCTGCACGTTAGCGCCCGAAACCGTCTTAGTGGTGAGGTCGTAGGGCATCGTGCCATACCAGACAGAGTGGACCGCCTCGAGCGTGCCGTCGGCCGTAATACCGTCGAGGGCATCGCTCACGGCACGGCACAGTTCGTCATTGGACGAGAGGCCCGCAACACCAAGCGTCGAGGGCGCCTCGAGCGCACCGGCATAGGAGACCTCGCTCATCAGGCGTGCAAGGTAGCCGCCGGCCGTGGAGTCGCAGATCACATAGTCGACCTCGCCGGACTCGAGCGCCTCAAAGCACTCGTTGATGTTGGAGTAGGTCTTTTGGTTGGCGGTGATGCTCTGCTTGGCAAGCGCCTCCTGCGAGGCCGAGGACATCTGGACACCCAGGGTAGACGTGTTAAGGGTATCGGTGGAAACGCTTAGCGACCCACCATCGCTGATTTTACCGAACACAGAAGCGGCATCGTACAGGCAGGTGCCGAGCGAGCTAACGTCCCCGTCCGTGGAGTTGATCTCGCCGATAAAGATATCAGCCTTTTTGTCGCCGAGCGCGGAACCTGCCGAGGACGCATCGACAAAGGCGACCTTAAGGCCCATGCGGCTTGCGAGGGCGCGGGCGGCGTCGACCGCATCATGTTCGACAATTTCACCCCGGAACTGACGCGGCAGGCCGTCGCGAAGGTCGCCGGACGCTGCGAAACGGAGTCGAGCGGCGGCATCACGCTCGACACGCTGCGCGAATACGCCGAAACAGGCGTGGACTTCATATCGGTCGGCGCCCTGACGCACCAGATCAAATCGCTCGACATGTCGTTAAAAGCCTGCTAAGGTGGAACGCTGGCTACATAGTAATCCGGGCATGCTCCTGCGGCGCATCGTCCTGCTCTACATCGTCCTGCTGCTCTGCCGAATCGTCTTTTACTGCTACAACTACGCCCTGATCGGCCCCCTGGGTTGGCAGGAGGTCCTGACATTGGCGGGG
>URAQ01000306.1 GCA_900545875.1 uncultured Collinsella sp. | reverse complement strand
CGCGGAGGCCGTGCGGGCGGCTTCGGGCGTTGGCGGCGCCGGGGCCAGGACGGGCACGGCGAGCGGCGCGGGTGTCGGCGCCGCTGCGATACCCCCGGTCAGCGACTCTGCCCAGGCTTCCGCCTCGCCCTCCCCCGCTACGCTCACCGTTGGCTCAGTCGTGCTCGATCCCGGCCGCCGCGAAGTCACCGTCGCGGGCTCGCCCATCGTGCTGACTGCCCGCGAGTTCGACGTCCTCGCCCTGCTTATGGCACACGCCGGCACCGTGCTCACGCGCGAGCGCATTGCACACGAGGCACTCGGCTACGAATACGTGGGCGACACCAACAACGTCGACGTGCACATCGCACACCTGCGCGCCAAGATCGAGGACGCCGGCGGCGCCCGCATCATCCAGACCGTGCGCGGGGTGGGCTATGCCTGCCGTGCGTAACGCCGAGGCCAAGCGCGTCACCTCCATCGCCCGCGCCATCAACTGGGGCTATATGTGGCGCCGCCTGATGAGCTACGTCTGGCTCGATCTGTTGCTGTTGGTTATTGCGGTGGCGATCCTCGTCTATGGATACAACCAGACGCTGCCCAACGGCGCGTTTACCGCAGGATGGATCCCCAGCGCCACCGTTCGCGGCATGTCGCTGACGCCCGCACGCGGCTGGGACCTGACAACGCTCACCTATACCGTCGAGTTTGCGCGTACCACCAAGACTTTCCCCCTCGCGCAGGACCTCGTCACGCTATGGCCTCTCTACCTTGTCGTTGTGGGTTGGCAGGTCATCAGCGTGCTCAACATGCTCGGCGGTGCCCGCCGTGTGCGCCGTACCATGGCACCGCTCAACGACTTGGCACTGCGCGTGGACGAACTCGGCCGCATGCAGCTCTCCGGCGGCAAGATGGAAACGCTCGAGCAGGCCATCGAGCGCGCAAGCGTCGACTCGCCGAGCGTCACCACCGGCGACGCCGACCTGGCAAGCATCGAGGTCGCGCTCAACCGCCTGCTGCGCCAGATGCAAGAGGCCAAGCTGCAGCAGATGCGCTTTGTCAACGACGCGAGCCACGAGCTGCGCACGCCCATCGCGGTGATTCAGGGCTACGTGAACATGCTCGACCGCTGGGGCAAAGACGACCCGGACGTGCTGGCAGAATCCATCGCGTCCCTCAAGGCCGAAAGCGAGCATATGCAAGAGCTCGTGGAACAGCTGCTGTTTTTGGCACGCGGCGACGCCGGACGCACGGTCCTGCGGCGTGCGAATACCAACCTGGCCGCGCTGGTCGGCGAGGTATGCGAGGAATCGCAGATGATCGATGCCGCGCACACGTATCGACTGGCGTACGACGCTGCGCTTGTCAGCGACCCGCGCTGCGACGCGCCCGTTGACGTGGCGCTCGTGAAGCAGGCTCTGCGCGTGATCGTGCAAAACGCCGCCAAGTATTCGGACGCGGGCACGCCCATCTCGTTTGGCGTAGCGCCGGATGCGGGCGCAGGCACGATCGACATAAGTGTTGAGGACGAGGGTATCGGCATGAACCAGGAATCCGCAGCTCACGCGTTTGAACGGTTCTACCGCGCCGACAACGCACGCGATGCCGGCGCGCAGGGCTCGGGTCTGGGGCTTGCCATTGCCAAGGAGATCGTAGAACGGCACAACGGCATCATCCGTGCCCAAAGCGCCAAAGAACGGATTACCTTTACCGTAACCCTTCCATTGACTCAGCCAAGAAGTTCCTAATCTGGCACAAGGGTTTTGCAAACAGGATCAGGAAAAAACAGAGCGGAGAACGTGCCGCTCTGTTTTCTCATGGAAAGGAGCAAAAAACCGTTGACAAATACCCCCAAGGGGTATATTATCAAAATACCCCTTGGGGGTATTTACAAGGAGGTACTGCAGATGGAAGATAAAACTTGCTGCTGCCATAAGACCAAGGAACGCACGGAAGAGGAAGTCAAAAAGCTTCTCAATCGCCTCAGCCGGATCGAAGGACAAATTCGGGGCATCCGGGGAATGGTAGAAAAAAACGCCTATTGTACGGACATCTTGGTACAGTCAGCGGCAGTCTCCGCCGCCATGAACG
>URAQ01000305.1 GCA_900545875.1 uncultured Collinsella sp. | reverse complement strand
CGGCCGGTCCGCCGTTCGGTAGAACGGCGGAACAAAACGCTTTAGTGGGCTGGATTGCGATGCAACGCCGGTTGTTGCTACAGTAGCGGGGCGTGCCGGGGGTCCGGTGCGCCCCGTTTTTATTTGACCATGAGGCGGCACGCAGCCATACGCGTGCGGACACCACGCCCAGATTGAGTGTGAGGATGTTCCATGGCCCAATACGCTGCCAACGAAATCGAAAACATGCCCGATAGCCCTGTCGCACGGGAGGACCTGGGCGCCGGCGGCACCTCCCGCGGCGCCGGCGCGCGTTCCCCGTTCTTCTGGAAGGTCTTGCTGCTATCGGTGGCGGTCATCTGGGGCTATTCCTTTACCACCATGAAAGATGCGCTCGACACCATTCCGGTGTTCGAACTGCTCTATATTCGCTTCCTTCCGGCTTCGCTGGTTATGTTCGTCATCTTCCACAAACGCATCATCGCTCATTTCAATGCCCGCAACCTAATCGTCGGGCTTGGCATGGGCGCGCTCATGTGGGGTGCCTACGGTTTGCAGACGATTGGCCTGGCACAGACCACGGCAGGCAAGAGTGCATTTTTGACGGGTACCTATTGCATCCTCGTGCCGTTTGCGAGCTACGTCCTAAGCGGCGAAAAGCTTACCCGTTACAACTTGGGCGCCGCGTTGCTGTGCCTGGCGGGCATTGGCCTGGTGGCGCTCGATAGCGTCGAGTTCAATGTCGGCGATGTCATCACACTGGGCGGCGCGGTCTTCTTTGCCATCCAGATGGCGGTGACCGCCAAGTACGGCCGCAAGATGGACATCAACGTCATCACGTTTTGGATGTTTGTGGGCAACGGCGTGCTGAGCCTGATCTCGTCGCTGTTATTCGAGACCCAAGCGCCGCTGTCCGTGTGGACGCCGAGCTTTATCGGTGTGATGGCGTTTCTATCGGTGGGCTGTACGTGTGTGGCTCTGCTCATCCAAAACGTCGGCCTGGCGCATGTCCCGGCCTCAACGGGCTCGCTGCTCCTTTCGATGGAGTCGCCTTCGGGTGTGCTGTTCTCGGTGCTGCTGATGGGGGAGGCGCTCACCTCGCGCCTGCTCGCCGGCTTCGCGCTCATCTTTCTTTCGATTATCTTGAGCGAGACGCATTTCGATTTTTTGCGTCGAAAGCCGCGTCCGCAATTGTAAACAATTTGTTGCGCCGCCTCCCGGGGCGGCATTTTTTATGCGTCGCCCTTAAAGTAGTACCTTGCACTTTACGCTATCAAAGTGCTTGCTGCAAAAACGTTACTGGAGGGCATCTATGGCACCAGCACTGTCAGATCTTCAACCGCAATCAGCGCCCAAGGCCACCGCGGCGGCGCAGACCGCTATCGGTGACGGTCTTGTTGCAGAAGCTCAGGCTTTTGCAGACGAGCTCGCTGCGTGGCGACACGATTTACATCAGATGCCCGAGCTGGGTAATAGCCTCCCGCAGACCTCTACGTATATCCAAGCGCGCCTGACCGAGATGGACATCCCATTTGCTACGCTCGTCGATGGTTCCTGCGTTGTGGGCCTTGTCGGCGCCGGTGCCGCTGCGGCCCAAGGCAATGGCATCTGCACGAATGAGCAGGCCGGTACGGTCATCATGCTTCGTGGCGACATGGACGCCCTGCCCGTTGCCGAGGAATCCGGCGAGCCCTTTGCATCCACCAACGGCTGCATGCATGCTTGCGGTCACGATATGCACGCGACGGCCCTGCTTGGTGCGGCGCGCCTGCTCAAGGCCCGCGAGGCCGAGCTCATCGACGCCAATGCCACCGTCAAACTGCTGTTCCAGCCGGGCGAGGAGACCTTCGAGGGCGCCCGCGCCGCCATCGCCGACGGCTTGCTCGAGAACCCGCGCCCTCAGGCGGCCTTTGCCATGCATGTCAACAGCCAGTCGCCGCTTGGCCTGGTGCTCTACGGCAGCCCGGCGCTCTCGGGCGTGTACGGTTTCCGTATCACGCTCCAGGGCAAGGGCGGCCATGGCTCGAGCCCCGAGATCTGCATCGACCCCATCACGGCAGGCGTGCATGTGCATCTGGCGCTCCAGGAGCTTA
>URAQ01000304.1 GCA_900545875.1 uncultured Collinsella sp. | reverse complement strand
TTTATGTGTCCAGAATTCTGGGTACATATCAGACACAAGCGTCTGAGGCTCGTTTCTTATTTCTTTTTCTTCGGCCGGGCGTTCTTTTTGGGCTTAGCCACGGCCCAGCCCACCTTTTTGGCGGGGCGGGAGCGGGTGGGCTGGGCCTTGCCCTTGGCGGGCGCGGGCTTGCCCCGGCCGGAGGGCTGATCCCCCGGCCTGGCGGGGCCGTTGGGCCGCAGGAGACAGCCCTTGCCGTAGCCGATCAGATCCTCCCGGTGGGTGCGGTGGAGGGCCTCCCGCACCAGCGGGCGCTTCTCCGGGCGCTTCCACTGCATCAGCGCCCGCTGCATCGCCTTCTCGTGGGGATCACGGGGCACATACACCGGCTGCATGGTGCGGGGATCAATGCCGGTGTAGTACATGCAGGTGGACAGGGTTCCCGGCGTGGGGTAGAAGTCCTGCACCTGTTCGGGCATGTAGCCCATGTCGCGCACGGCTTCGGCAAGGTCCACGGCTTCCTTCATGGTTGAACCGGGGTGGCTCGAGATCAGATACGGCACAACATACTGCTTGAGTCCATACTCGCGGTTCAGGCGCTCAAATTTGCGACAGAACGCATCGTAGATGGCGCGGCTCGGCTTGCCCATCACACTCAGCACCGCGTCGCTCACGTGCTCGGGTGCCACGCGGAGCTGGCCCGAGACATGGTGTTCCAGCAGCTCGCGTAAAAACTCGTCCGAGGCATCGGCCATGGTGTAGTCAAAACGGATGCCGCTGCGCACGAAGACCTTCTTGACGCCCGGCAGCTGGCGCAGGTCGCGCAACAGCTGCGTGTAGCCGCTTTCGTCGACCACCATGTTCTTGCATACGCTCGGCCACAGACAGCGCTTGTTCTTGCACACACCGTGCTTGAGCTGCTTGTCGCAGGCGGGGCGGCTAAAGTTGGCCGTCGGTCCACCCACGTCGTTGATGTAGCCCTTAAACTCGGGATCGCGCGTGAGCAGCTCGGCCTCGCGCATGATCGAGTCGTGGCTGCGCATCTGCAACACGCGGCCCTGGTGGAAGGTGAGCGCGCAAAACGAGCACTCGCCAAAACAGCCGCGGTTGGAGCTAATGGAAAACTTGATCTCAGCAAAGGCCGGCACGCCGCCTGCCGCGTCGTAGTCGGGATGCCAATCGCGTGCGTAGGGGAGTTCGGCCACCTCGTCCATCTCGTCGGTGGTGAGTGTTGCCGACGGCGGGTTCTGCACCACGTACACGCTGTTGGGATATGGCTCTACCAGGCGATGCCCGGTGATGGGGTCCATATTCTGCTGCTGCACGTTAAAGCTGCGGGCGTAGTTGAGCTTGTCGGCGGCAAGGTCGTCCCAGCTGGGCAGCAGGTCGTAGTCGTAGACCTCGTCGAGCGAACCCGTGCGGTAAACGGTGCCGTTGATATAGGTGATCTGATCGACGGGCAGCCCCGCGTCGAGTGCGTCGGCGATCTCGACAATCGCGTGCTCGCCCATGCCGTAGATGAGGATGTCGGCGCCCGAGTCGAGCAGTACCGAGCGCTTAAGCTTGTCCTGCCAGTAGTCGTAGTGGGCCAGACGGCGCAGGCTCGCCTCGATGCCGCCGATGATGATGGGCTTGTCCTTGAACGTGCGGCGGATGAGGTTGCCGTAGACCGTGACGGCGCGATTGGGACGGCGCCCCTCCTCGCCGCCGGGCGTGTAGGCGTCGGTGTGGCGGCGATGCTTGGTCACCGAATAGTGGTTGACCATGGAGTCCATGTTGCCGGCACTGACGAGAAAGCCCAAGCGCGGCTCGCCGAGCACGGTGATGCTGGCGGGGTCGGTCCAGTTGGGTTGGCAGATGATGCCCACCTTGTAGCCGTGCGCGTCGAGTACGCGGCTGATGATGGCCATGCCAAAGCTGGGATGGTCCACATAGGCGTCGCCGGTAATGACCAGAAAGTCATACCAGTACCAGCCGCGCTCCACCATTTCCTCTTTGAATACCGGATCTGTTTTCTGTACTGCCTGCACCGGTTCGTATTTACGGGCGGACGGTGGGTTTTCTTTGCAGGAACGCGCCTGCAGAATATAATCCGCAAGTGAATTCATAAC
>URAQ01000303.1 GCA_900545875.1 uncultured Collinsella sp. | reverse complement strand
TGCCGTAGCGGATGTTGTCCATCACGGTGCCGGTGAACAGGTTCACGTCCTGCAGTACCACGCCCAGCGAGCGGCGCAGGTCGGCCTTGCGGATCTTGTTGACGTTGATGCCGTCGTAGCGGATCTTGCCGTCGGCGATGTCGTAGAAGCGGTTGATGAGGTTGGTGATGGTCGTCTTGCCGGCACCGGTGGCGCCGACAAACGCGACCTTCTGGCCCGGCTTGGCAAACACGGACACGCCGTGCAACACCTCGTGGTCGGGCGTGTAGCCAAAGTCGACGTTGTCCATGACCAGATCGCCACGCAGCGGCACGTACTCAATTTCGCCGGTCGCGCGGTGCGGATGCTTCCACGCCCACATGCCGGTGTGGTGGTCGGCCTCCTCGAGCTGCCAAGTGTCGGGGTTGACCTGCGCGTTGACAAGCGTCACGTAGCCCTCGTCGGCCTCGGGCTCCTCGTCGAGCAGCTCAAAGATGCGCTCGGCGCCGGCAAGGCCCATGACCACGGCGTTGATCTGCTGCGAGATCTGGCCGATCTGGCCGCAGAACTGCTTGGTCATGTTGAGGAACGGTACCACGACGGCGATGGAAAGCGCCGTGCCCGAGATGCTCAGGTTAGGCACGCCCAGCGCCAGGAAGATGCCGCCGGCCAGCGCGACCAGCACGTAGAGCAGGTTGCCCAGGTTCATAAGGACGGGCATGAGGATGTTGGCGTACATGTTGGCCTTCTGCGAGACCTCGAAGAGCTTCTCGTTGCGCTCATCGAAATCGGTCTCGGCGGCGGACTCGTGGCAAAACGCCTTGACGACCTTCTGACCGTTCATGACCTCCTCGATATGACCTTCGACCACGCCGAGCTCGGTCTGCTGCGCAATAAAGAAGCGCGCGGAGTTGGAGCCGAGCAGCTTGGTCATAAAGGTCATAAAGGCGACGCCGGCAATGATGACCAGGCACATCCAAACGCTGTAGTACAGCATGATGAAGAACACCGTGACGATAACGATGATCGTCATGAGCAGGTTGGGCAGCGACTGGCTGATCATTTGGCGCAGCGTGTCGATGTCGTTGGTGTAGTGGCTCATGATGTCGCCGCGCTGATGCGTGTCGAAGTAGCGGATCGGCAGGTCCTGCATGCGGTTGAACATCTTCTCGCGCAGCTTCTCGAGCGAGCCCTGCGTGATGACGGCCATGGCGCGGTTCCAGAAGAGCGAAGACGCGACGCCCACGGCGTAGATGCAGCCGAGGGTAGTCACAAGCTTCAGAATTTTGGGCTGCGCGGCCGTCCAGTCGCCCGACTGCCATGATTCGCTGATGACCTGCAGCGCGCTCTGGAGAAACGTCGCGCCGATGGAGTTGATGACGGCGCAGAGCACCACGCCGGCGACGACGAGGGGCAAAAGCACCGGGTAGAAGCCAAAGAGCATTCTGATGAGGCGCGTCATGGCGCCGCCCTTGCGGTTGCGTACGCGCTCGGCGGTAGTGGCCTTACTCATGTGCCTCGCCTCCTTCCTGGGTCTGGGCTTGCGATGCAGATGCCTCGGTGCCGGCTGCAGCGGTCTCGCCCGCGTCCTCGCCCTCGGCGCTCATCTTGTTCTGCGAGGTAAAGGTCTCGCGGTAGATCTCGCTCGTCTTGAGCAGCTCGTCGTGGTTGCCGATGTCCTTGATGCGGCCGCCCTCCATGACGATGATGCGATCGGCATCCTGCACGGAGCTGATGCGCTGGGCGATGATGAGCTTGGTCGTGTTGGGCAGATAACTCGCCAGGCCCTCGCGGATCTTGGCGTCGGTCTTGGTGTCGACGGCGCTCGTGGAGTCATCCAGGATCAAGATCTTGGGGCGACGCAGCAGGGCACGCGCAATGCACAGGCGCTGCTTCTGGCCGCCGGAAACGTTGGAGCCGCCCTGCTCAATCCAGGTGTCGTAGCCCTTGGGGAAGCCGTCGACAAACTCGTCGGCGCAGGCCAGATGTGCTGCCTCGCGGACTTCCTCGTCGGTGGCGTTCGGGTCGCCCCAGCGCAGGTTTTCGGCGATGGTGCCGCTAAACAGCACGTTTTTCTGCAGCACCATGGCTACCTGGTGGCGCAGCGCGTCCAGATCGTAGTTGGGGACGCTCACGC
>URAQ01000302.1 GCA_900545875.1 uncultured Collinsella sp. | reverse complement strand
GCGATGCCGCAACCTGCTCGGTTGTTAGCTGGTGCGCCAACCAGTGGTGCGGTCGCACCGAGTGCGCGCTGCTGCCGACGACGTTCGACGCCATGCTCACGGTCGCGACGACCATGAAGCCGCTCGTCGCCTCGTCGGCCAATGCGCTTCCCGCTATCGCGTTTCGTCCCGAACCGGGCTTGGTCGTGTGTGACCTCGACCTTGTTCGCGAGGCGGAACCCGAGGACCTCAAGTTCGGCTATGCGGTACTTGTTGGCACCATGCTTTCGAGCAGCAAGTCCCGCTGGAATCAGTTTACTGAGACCGTCCCCGAGATTCTCGCGGGCGAGGAGGTCGCACTCGTCAATGCCGTTCAATGGTCTCAGACTGCCCGCAAGGACGTGCTGACGGCCACGAACCCGAGCGCTCGCCATGCGCTCGATTTTGGCAAGACGGGGGAGCGCACCCTGCGCGCTTGCTTGGGCGATGCCGCTTCGCAGGTCCCTGCCTACCAGCTGTTGTCCGAGGGCATGCGCTTTGAGGCGCGCCTAGCACACGATGCCTGCGACTTCGATATCGACTACGTGTTTGATCTCGATGACTGCCTGGAGGACTTTGGAATCGAGGAGTTTGCCTTCGACTTGGAGCCTGCCGCATATATCGAGGAGTTCCGCAGACAGCAGTTTGTCCGCTCGAACCGCAGCATGCTGCCGCTGCCCGCGGCGCTCGGCGCCATTCGCCTAACGAGCGTCGAGGACGAGGTTCTTGAGCGCCATGCTCACGCCTACTTGGCTTCTCGCAAAGAACTTCTCTAAGATTTATTGACATCCATCGTCTTTCGTATCATGTTGAGGGGCGGGTTTCCAATCGGTTGCGGATCGCATGCGAATCCATCTTCCGATCGAGGCCCGTCCCGTCTTTATGGAGACAATAAGAAAGGAATCTGCATGTCTGAGTTTGCTGCCGGTCCTGCCGGTCGTATCGAACGTGTCCGTGCCCTGATGGTCGAGCGCGGCTACGACGCTATCGTGGTACGCGACGAGGCCAATCTTCGTTGGCTCACGGGCGTGAAGGGCGTCTTCGACTACACCTTCGAGTTCCCGCACGCGGCGTTTATTACGGCTGACCATTGCCTGTTTCATACCGACTCGCGCTACCTCAACAGCTTTGAGGAGAACACGCCCGCCGGCAGCCCCTGGGTCTACGACATGGACGAGGGCACCATCCCCGGTTGGGTCGCCGGCAAGATCGCGGCCAACAAGTGCCGTGTCTGCGCTGTCGAGGACGACATGCAGATCAACTTCTACCAGGGTATCCAGCGTGGTCTGGAGGATCGTTCCGTCGCCTGCATGTTGCCGCTGATGCATGACGACATTCGCAAGATGCGCGCCATCAAGGACGCCGAGGAGATCGAGCTCATGCGCCATGCGCAGTCGATTACCGACGCCGCCTTCCAGCACATGCTCGGCTTTGTTAAGCCCGGTATGACCGAGAAGCAGGTTCGCAACGAGCTCGAGAACTTTATGTTCGCCAACGGCGCCGACAGCCTGGCCTTTGGCTCTATTGTGGCAAGTGGTCCCAACACCGCCAACCCGCATGCCGTCCCGAGTGACCGCGTGATCGAGAAGGGCGACTTCGTCCTCATGGATTACGGCGCGGGCTACTGCGATTATCGTTCCGACATGACGCGCACCGTCGTGATGGGCGAGCCTACCCAGGAGCAGCTCGACCTGTACGCGCTCGTACGCCGCACCCACGAGGAGTGTGTCGCTGCTATCCATCCGGGCGTCGAGGGCAACGACATTTTCAAGCTTTCCAAGAAGATCATCGGCGATGCCGGCTATGGCGATTACTACAACCATGGCCTGGGCCACGGCGTCGGTATCGACATCCATGAGCTGCCCAACTTCAACCGCAGCAAGAATATCATCGAGGTTGGCTCGGTTGTCACCATGGAGCCCGGCGTGTACCTGCCCGGTGTGGGCGGCGTGCGCCTGGAGGACTACGGCGTGGTCACCAAGGACGGGTACGAGCCCTTCACGACCTCTACGCACGAGCTGGTCGTCATCGACTGTTAAGCGCATTTGAGAGTATACTTTTCAGGTTCGACTCCTCTACAGAAAGGCAAGCCATGGCTTCCAT
>URAQ01000301.1 GCA_900545875.1 uncultured Collinsella sp. | reverse complement strand
TGACGGACCGATTCTCACCATCCGAAAGTTCTCGGACCGCATCTGCTCGCTGGACGAGCTTGTGGGGCTGGGGTCGCTGCCGCTTTGGTATGCGCAGCTGCTGTCGTGCGCGGTGTCGCTGCGACAGGACCTGGCGGTTGCGGGAGGCACGGGATCTGGTAAGACCACCCTGCTCAACGCGTTGTCATGCGAGATTTCCACCGGCGAGCGCATCGTGACGATCGAGGACTCTGCCGAGCTCAAGTTTGCGCATCATCCGCACGTGGTGCGTCTAGAGGCGCGCGAGGCTTCAATTGAGGGCGAGGGCGCGGTGACGATCCGCGACCTGGTGACCAATGCCCTGCGCATGCGCCCCGACCGCATCGTGGTGGGCGAGGTGCGCGGTGCGGAGTGCTGCGACATGTTGCAGGCCATGAACACGGGCCACGACGGGTCGCTCACCACACTTCATGCGGGCTCAGAACAGGAGACCGTGGTGCGTCTGACGTTGCTTGCACGTTATGGCATCGATCTGCCGAGCGAGCTCATCGAGGAGCAGATTGCCATGGCGCTCGACGGCATCGTGATGTCTGAGCGCCACGCCGATGGCAGGCGTTTCGTCTCCTCGTATTCGGGAGTGCGTCGCGCCGCGTCGGGCGGCGTAGAGCTCGAGCGCTATGTGACTTTCGATGCCGCCGAGCGCACCTGGACGCTTGACCGCGAGCCGCCGTTTATCGCAGAAGGCCTGCGGTCGGGGACGCTCACACAAGAGGAGGTGGACGAATGGAGGTCGCTGTGCCCCTCGTCGTAGGGGGTTTAGCAGCGTTTTCTGTCGCGACGGCGTGCGGGGCGGAACCTCGTGTGCCGCAGATACCGCCGGCGGAGCTGGCGCGTCAGGTGCTCGAGACGGTGGCAGAGAAGCTGCCGCGTGAGCTGGTGGAAAACGATCTGCTGAAAAAGATTGCCCGTTCGTGGGCATCGCTGGCTCCGGCGCATCGCCTTGGCCTCGTGATCGAGGATGCTTCGGGGCGTTTGGCGTTTCTGCTGCTATCGAGCGGTGTCTGCTGCGTTTTACTAACGATGGTGTCGTTATCGCCCCTCGGATTTGCCTTGGGACTTGTTGCTCCGATTGCCGTTGGCGCCGCTCGGGATGGCTTTGAGAGCCGGCGCGAGCAACACGATGCAGAAGAGGCCATGCCCGAGGCGTTTACCGCACTTTCCATGTCGCTTGCCTCGGGACATTCGCTGGCCCAGGGCATGCGCTTTGTGGGCGCTCATGCGCAAGAGCCGGTGCATACCGAGTTTTTGCGGGTGGCGGCGGCGATCGATTGCGGCATCTCGGCGACCGACGCGCTCGATGACTTGCTCGCGCGCATCGACGCCCCCGGCCTTTCGCTTGTGACCTTGGCGCTTAAGGTGTCACAGCGCACTGGCGCTCCGCTTGCCGACTTACTGTCCGAGGCGTCGAGCATGGTAGGGGAGCGCATTGAGCTCAAGCGCCGCCTGGATGTCAAGACGTCGCAGGCTCGCATGTCGGCGCATATGGTCGCGGCGATGCCGGCGGGCATGTGCGCGGTGTTGGCGCTGCTTTCGGCAGATTTTCGTCGCGGTCTTGCGACGCCTGCCGGCGCGGGCGCTGTGGTGCTGGGTCTTGCCCTCAACGCCGTTGCCCTGGTGGTTATCCGGCGCATTATGAGGGTGGAGCTATGAGCGCCCCGGTTGCAGTTGCGGCTTGCCTGTGTGCCCTGAGTGTATTTGTCGCGACGGGTTTGGATCGGGCGGATGCGCGCAAGATCGCAGGGGCCTGCAAGCGCGAGACGGTGCTGGTCGCTGCCGCGGGTCGCTCGGTGGTCGATGCCCTGACCGCGCGAGTGAAGGGCGCGGTTGGAGCGGGCGGCCCGGCGCGAGTGTCGCTCGGCGAAGTGTCCGAGATGATCGATGTTGTGCGCTTGGGCCTTTCGGCCGGTCTTTCGTTTGATGCGGCGCTTGAGATTTTCTGCGCCAACCGCCGGTCAGTGCTGGCTCTTCGCCTTGAGCGGGCCTGCATGGCGTGGCAGGTGGGCGTGGGCACGCGTGAGGACGAGTTGTTGGCCGCCGCGCGCGACCTGGACGTGCGAGCGCTCGAGACCTTTGCCATCACGGTGGGGCAGGCGCTCGCCCTGGGTGCCCCACTTGC
>URAQ01000300.1 GCA_900545875.1 uncultured Collinsella sp. | reverse complement strand
CTTGCAGCGACGGACCTCAGGACACTCTTACACCACGTCTGCGCGCGCGACCCCCAGCGGAAAATGAGACCCGGAATTTGCTCTGAGAACGGGACACACTTTCCGCTTCACCTGCCGTCTCGAAAAACCTGCGCGCTCGCCATCCCAAAACTGGGTAGAAGAAGGCCAAAACGCAATCGCAGGAGGTCAACATGACTGCAGAAGATAAGGCAAAGAACGCCGGCAAGGTCGCGCTCGTCCTGGAGGGCGGTAGCTTTCGCGGGCAATTTACCGCGGGCGTGCTCGACGTTCTCATGGAGGCCGGCGTCGAGATTCCGGCTGTCTACGGTGTATCGGCCGGTGCCCTCAACGGCGTGAACTACAAGTCGCACCAGATCGGCCGTGCCAACCGTATCAACCTGGCTTTCTGCAACGACAGCCGCTTCATGGGCGCCGCATCGTTTGCGTCCACGGGCTCTATTGTGGGTTACGACTTTATCTTCAATGATGTCCAGGACCGCCTGGATCCCTTTGACAACGAGACGTTCGACGCGAGCCCCATCGAGATGTACGCCGTCGCGACGGACATGCTCTTTGGAACCGCCACGTACCTCCCGGTCAAAAGCGCCGTGCTCGACCTCGACGCCGTGCGTGCCTCGACCTCGCTGCCGCTGGTGACGCCGTCGGTCGAGATTGACGGGCACAAATACGTCGACGGCGGCGTAGCCGATTCGATCCCCATCGAGCACGTGCTGGAGGAGGCGGGCTTCGACCGCGCGGTTGTCATTGTCACGCAGGACCGCTCGTACGAGAAAAAGCCCTACGAGTTTTTGCCGGCCGCGCGCGCGCGTTATGCCGACTACCCCTATCTGCTCGAGGCTATCGAGACGCGCCACGACCGTTACAACATCCAGCGCATGCACCTGTGGAAGTATGAGCGCGAGGGTCGTGCGCTGGTCGTCGCTCCGCAAAAGCCAGTCGAGGTCGGCCACGTTGAGCACGATTCGGCAAAGCTTTTGGACCTGTATATCCAAGGCCGCCAGGAGGCAAAACGCCTGCTCGCGGAAATCCAAGAGTTCGTTGAGCGCTAACGGCGGCGAACTCGCAAAAAATGGCAACAGCTAAAGAGCTGGAAAAATCACGGCTCGTGGATGACATGTGCAGAAACTCTGGTCGGAGCCAAAATACCTGTTGACTCGTACGGCGAGCGGGGTAATATGGACGGGTTACTTGCAGAGCCCCGTGAATCTCTGTAACAACACGTACTGTACATGGAGGAGTCTAAGTGATTTCGAAATCGACTCACTACGCCAAGCAGGGCGAGGTCCAGCGCAACTGGGTTCTCGTCGACGCCGATGGTGCTGTCCTGGGCCGTCTTGCCACCCAGATCGCAATGATCCTGCGCGGTAAGAACAAGCCCCAGTTCACGCCCAACAGCGACTGCGGCGACTTCGTTGTCGTCATCAACGCCGATAAGGTCCAGCTTACCGGTAACAAGGCCGACACGAAGACCTATTATCGCCACAGCGGCTACAACGGCGGCCTCAAGGCTGAGAGCTTCCGCCAGGCTATGGAGAAGCACCCGGAGAAGGTCATCGAGCGCGCCGTTCGCGGTATGCTGCCCAAGACCACCCTCGGCCGTGCCCAGATGACCAAGCTTAAGGTCTACGCTGGTGCCGAGCATCCGCATGCTGCCCAGAACCCCACGAAGATTGAGCTGGAGGCTTAAAGATGGCTGAGAACACCGTTGTCTACCAGGGTACCGGCCGTCGTAAGAACGCCGTCGCCCGCGTCCGTCTCGTCCCCGGCACCGGCAAGGTGACCATCAACAAGCGTGACGCCGAGCAGTATTTCGGCCGTCATCAGCTCGTTGAGAACGCCCTTGCTCCCTTCAAGGTGACCGACACCGCCGGTCAGTTCGACGTTATCGCTCTGTGCGATGGCGGCGGCATCTCCGGTCAGTCCGGCGCTCTGCGCCTGGGCATCGCTCGCGCTCTTCTGAACGCTGGCGACTACCGTGCTGACCTCAAGAAGGCCGGTTTCCTTACGCGCGATGCTCGCGTGGTCGAGCGCAAGAAGTACGGCCTCAAGAAGGCCCGCCGCGCTCCCCAGTTCTCCAAGCGCTAAGGTTTTATCTCCTTTCGAGATACAATGTACAAGCGGGGCCTGCCGATTCCTCGGCGG
>URAQ01000299.1 GCA_900545875.1 uncultured Collinsella sp. | reverse complement strand
CGAGGACCTGACCGACCATCTGCTCGACGCGGGCATTAAGGTCAATTACATGCACTCTGATACGGCGACAATGGACCGTGTCGAGATCCTGCGAACGCTGCGCGAGGGCAAGATCGATGTTCTCGTTGGCATCAACCTGCTTCGCGAGGGCTTGGATCTCCCCGAGGTCTCACTGGTGGCAATTCTCGATGCCGATAAGGAAGGCTTCTTGCGCAACCGCCGTTCGCTGATTCAGACGATTGGCCGTGCGGCCCGTAACGCCGATGGTGAAGTCATCATGTATGCAGACGTTGTGACCGATTCGATGAAAGAGGCCATCGAGGAGACGCAGCGCCGTCGCGAGATTCAGATGGCATATAACGAAGAGCATGGCATTGTGCCCAAGACAGTGCGCAAGGCCATCAACGACATCTCAAGTTTTATTGCCGAGGCCGAAAAAACTGTGGGTTCCAAGGGGCGCTCGAAGGGCGACTCTCTTGGTCATGGCGCATTCTATACGCCCGATGAGTCGGGCGAGGGCGGCGTGCCGGAAACGGTGGCGCCCGAGCAGACACTTGCGGAGCAGTTGGAAGAACTGCCGCATGACGAGCTTGTGCGGATCGTCGAAACCATGGAAGAGGATATGCGCAACGCTTCTGCCGCCATGGACTTTGAGGAGGCGGCGCGCCTGCGCGATGCCGTCGTTCAGATTCGGGCGATGCTCGAGGGCGCGTCTGAGGACGAGACGATCGAGCGCTTACGTTCGCAGGCCCGCAAGGGTTCCACGTTCGCATCGGGCAGAAAACGCCAGGGTACACGGTTCAAGAAATAGCGAACAGGCCCCGAGTTCCCTGTGGAGCTCGGGGCCTGTGTCTTTTGCGCGCAGAAATTCGTGCGTTAGAGGTCCGCGATCAGGGCTTCGGCACAACGGATGCCGTCGGTGGCCGCGCTCATGATGCCGCCGGCATATCCAGCTCCCTCGCCACAAGGGTAGAGGCCCGGGGTCGACACGGCATGGCACGTTCGGTCTCGGGTGACAGTGACAGGTGAGCTCGAACGAGTCTCCACGCCGGTAAGAACGGCATCGGGACGGTCGTAGCCTCGTAGCTTTTTTCCGAGTAGGGGAAGTCCCAGGCGGAGCGACTCGACGATATGCTGCGGGAGGGCTTCGTCAATTGCCGTCCAGGTCACACCGAGCGGATAGGTGGGCTTTACCTTTCCGGGCGCCTTGCTGGCGCGTCCTGCGAGGAAATCTCCGACGAGTTGTGCCGGTGCGTTCCAGTTGGAACCGCCCAGGCGATAGGCGGCCGCCTCGCAGGCACGCTGGAGCTCGATGCCGGCGAGCGGGTCATCGTTGGGAAGGTCCTCAGGCGTGACGTTAACGAGCAGGGCGGCATTTGCGTTGCGTCCGTCGCGGGCATTGAGACTAGCCCCGTTGACGCACAGACGGCACGGTTCTGAAGAGGCGGCAACAACCTGTCCGCCGGGGCACATGCAAAACGAGAACACGCTGCGGCCGTTGGGAAGATGGGCAACAAGTTTGTAGGGGGCCGCCCCGAGCGCTGGATGTCCCGCCGAGGCTCCATATTGGGCTCTGTCGATGTCGCGTTGCGGATGCTCGATGCGAACGCCCATGGCAAAGGTCTTTTGTGCGAGGGCCACGTTGTGGTCCTTAAGGAGCTCAAAAATATCGCGAGCAGAATGCCCGCAGGCGAGGATGAGGTGCTTTGTCTCGATTGGCTCGCAAGCGGCGTCTTGGGACGATTGGACATCAATACCGGTAACGGCGCCAGACGCGTCGATGTGAATGTCGACGAGCTTTGTTCGATAACGGACGACACCTCCGAGCTGCTCGATGCGCTGTTCTCCTACACCAAGGCGAGCGACCCCGACCTCGAACTCGACCTCGAGCCCGTGGATGTGCGCGATGTCGTGGAACGCTGCCTGCTGGCGCACTATCCCGAGTTCGAGGCGAGAGCGTGGGAGCCCCGCCTCGAGGGGTCGGGGGCGGCGAGGATCGTCGAGGCCGACCGCCAGGCTCTCGAGCGCATCGTCGAGAACCTCGTGGTGAACGCCCTGAGGCACGGAGCGGAGGCGCCCCGCATCAGCCTGGGCGGGCCGAACGGAAACAGCACGCTGCTCCGTCTCTCGAACAGCGTCGACGACCCGGAGTCGATCGACCCCGAGCGG
>URAQ01000298.1 GCA_900545875.1 uncultured Collinsella sp. | reverse complement strand
CGTCGCGTTGGAGACGGTCTGCGCCTCGACGCCCTGCGTGGCGTCGACAACGAGCACCGCGCCCTCGCAGGCTGCCAGCGAGCGCGAGACCTCATAGGTAAAGTCCACGTGGCCCGGCGTATCGATCAGGTTGAACTGATACGTCTCGCCATCGTCGGCGTCATAGGACACGCGAACGGCATTGGACTTGATCGTAATGCCGCGCTCGCGCTCGATATCCATGGTGTCGAGCAGCTGCGACTCCATGTCGCGCTCGTCGACGGTATGGGTGAGCTCGAGGATGCGGTCACTGATCGTTGACTTGCCATGGTCGATGTGCGCAACAATCGAGAAGTTGCGGATGTGGGAAATGTCATTTGAAGTATTCATGCGGACTATCTTACCCGAGCGATACAAAAAATGGAGCCTGTTCCATAAAACAGGCTCCATTTATGCGCGTAATCTGTGTGGTGTGAAATTTACAACTTAGGCGTTGATGCTGTTCACGAGCTTGGCAAGACCGGACTTGCGGTTGGAAGCCTGGTTCTTGTGGATAACATGCTTGGCGGCAGCCATGTCGAGACGCTTGGTGACGGTCTTGAGGGCGGCCTGGGCCTTCTCGGCGTCGCCCTCGGCGACGGCGGACTGGACGTGCTTGGTCAGCGTCTTGAGCTCGGACTTGACAGCCTTGTTACGCATGCGAGCTGCCTCATTGGTGCGGATACGCTTCTTCTGAGACTTGATGTTTGCCACTTCTGGAGTTCCTTTCGAGTTCCTTGCAAAAAATGTATGACACCTCTGAGACACGGTGAGGTCATGCAAGCGCCTACTATAGCACGCTCCCCCTCAAAGGGATAGAACGAATTTGCCAAATAGGCAGGTATCATCACGATTTTCTCAAGATGTTCGTAATCCAGAGCAAAAGCGCGGTCTCAGAATCGGCCGAACCCTTGAGCGCGAGCTCCACATCGACCGCTCCCTCGAGCGCTGCGACGAGCTCTGCCATCGAAAAGCGGCGAGCCCAGGTCAGGTGATTCTTGACCTGCCAGGACTGGAGCTTAAGCGTTGCGGCCAGCTCACGACCCTGTCCGCGCGCATCGAGCGCCTTGGCAACGATAAGCTCGCGAATACGGCCGCACAGCAATGTGTAAGTCCACACGTAGCTCTTGGCGGGCAGTAGATTGAAGAGCTCGAGCGAGCGGCGCATGTCACGGGCCGAGACCGCATTGAGAAAGTCCCAGGGCTGAACCTCGGCCGTACGTACAATCCAGCGCTCAACGTCGGCAAGCTCAATCTGGGGCGCCTCGACCATCTGGGCAAGCTTAGCCAAATCGTTATCGAGCATGCGAGTGTTTTCACCCGAACGCGAGACGAGTTCCTCGGCGGCCGCCGTCGAGATCGACTTGCCATGCTGCGTCGCCATCTGCTGAACGCGGCGCGGTAGCTCCCAGCGCTTGGTGCCGGAGCAATCGATCACGGCCTTCTTGTCGATCTTGGCGATCGCCTTATACAGGCGCGTGTTCTTGGCAAGCGAGTCGGCGATGATGAGGCAGACCGTTGTGGGGCTGGGACTTGCGAGGTACTCGACGAGCGGCTCCGAGACAGCCTTAGCGAGCTTTGAGCAGCCATCAAGGATTACCAGGCGAAACTCGCTGCCCATCGGAAAGGTGTTAAGCGATCCGATAATGGACTCGATATCGGGGTCCTTAGTCATGTCGCGCTCGTCGAGGTTAAACTCGACCATACCCGACTTTTCCAGACGCGCTTTCATACGCGAGACGGCGTGATCGCGCTTGACTCCGTCGGTACCGACGATCAGATATGCCGGCAGCAGACCGGTTTCGGACATTGCGCTCCCCTCCCGCAGGCCTTCGTATTCGTTCCGTGCCATTCTAGCCCAGGGGCCCACCACACGCCAACGACGTCGTCACGGTCGCTGGCATCGCATCGCAAAGCCATTCTCAGTCGGCGTGACGGTAATGTCGCCGTGTTCGATGGTGCACGCGAACACGCCACCCGCTTCCTTCACGGCATCGATGCAGGCATCGGACGGATGACCGTATCGATTCCCCTCGCCCGCGCTCGCGAGGGAAAGCTCGGGTCTCAGAATCTCCAGCAGCGCGGCATCGACCGAAACCTTGGAGCCGTGATGCCCGAGTTTAAGGACATCGATATCCCCCACCTCCTGCACGAATTC
>URAQ01000297.1 GCA_900545875.1 uncultured Collinsella sp. | reverse complement strand
GACGATGGTCCGCCTCGCCACGGGCAACGAGGCGCTGCTCGCGCCGTTCGTGGAGTCCAAGGGCAACTTTGGCAAGTACTACTCGGGCGACCTGACTTACGCCGCCTCGCGTTACACCGAGGCCAAGCTCTCCCCCATATGCGCCGAGATCTTCAAGGACATCGACAAGGACCCGGTCGACTTCGTCGACAGCTACGACGGCGCCATGAAGGAGCCGCGTCTGCTGCCCACCACGTTCCCCAACATCCTCGTCTCGGCCAACAAGGGCATCGGCGTCGCCATGGCGTCCGACATCTGCGGTTTCAACCTCAACGAGGTCTGCACCGCCACGATGCACTACCTGCAGGATCCCGACTGCGACCTGCTCGAGTACATGCCCATGCCCGACTTCTCGACTGGCGGCGAGATTATCTATCGCCGCGAGGAGATGGAGAAGATCGTCGAGACCGGCCTTGGCAGCTTCCAGATTCGCTCCCGCTGGCGTTGGATTCCCGAAGAGCGCATCATCGAGGTCTACGAGATCCCCTACACCACCAAGACCGATGTCATTATCGAGCGCATCGTTAAGCTCTCCAAAGAGGGCAAGGTCAAGGAGATTGCTGACATCCGCGACGAAACCGACCTCTCGGGTTTGCGCATCGCCATCGACCTTAAGCGCGGTGTCGACCCCGACAAGCTCATGGCGAAGCTTTATCGCTCGACCACGCTGCAAGACTCGTTCTCGTGCAACTTCAACGTGCTGGTCGACGGCTACCCCCGCGTTATGGGCGTGCGCCAGATCTTGCACGAGTGGGTCAAGTGGCGTATTGAGTCCACGCGTCGACGCATTAACTTTGACCTGGGCAAAAAGTCCGAGCGCCTGCACCTGCTGCACGGCCTCGAGGCGATTCTGCTCGACATCGACAAGGCGATCGCCATCATCCGCGGCACCAAGCTCGAGGCCGAGGTCGTGCCCAACCTTATGAAGGGTTTCGACATCGACGAGACCCAGGCCGAGTTCGTGGCCGAGCTCAAGCTGCGCAACATCAACGAGGAATACATCCTCAACCGCACCAAGGACATTGCCAAGCTTGAGGGCGAGATTGCCGAGCTTGAGGAGATCCTCTCCAGCGAGGAGAACATCAAGAAGGTCATCAGCGACGAGCTGGCCGCGGTCAACAAGAAGTACGTGATGCCGCGCCGCACGGGCAGGATCGAGCCCCATGAGGTTATCGAGGTAAGCTTGGAGCCCGAGGTCGAGGAGTACCCGGTCACCATCATGCTCTCGCGCGATGGCTACCTTAAGAAGATGACGGACCGCGTGCTCAAGAAGGCCACTACGCTCAAGTACAAGGACGGCGATAAGCCCTTTATCGAGTTCCCGTCCTCCAACACGCACGAGCTGCTCGTGTTTACCAACAAGAGCCAGGTGTACAAGTGCAAGGTTGCCGCGTTTGAGGACACCAAGTCGGCCCAGCTGGGCTCGTACCTGCCGACCGATCTTGAGATGGAACCCAACGAGAGTGTCATCTGGGTCATCGACCCCGAGGACTACAAGGCCGACGTGCTGTTTGTCTTTGAGAACGGCCGCGTGGTGCGCGTCGCGCTTTCTGGATACGTCACCAAGACCAACCGCAAACGCCTCAAGAACGCCATCTACGGCGGCAGCAAGCTGCTGTATGCCCAGGTGCTCAAGGAAGATCGCGACATCGCGCTGGTCTCGAGCGACTATCGCCTGATGAACTTCAACACGTCGCTGCTCAAGACCAAGACGACAACCAACACACAGGGCGTCCAGGCGTTCACTGCCAAGAAGGGCCGCGTTGTCACTACCGTGAGCACGGCCGAGGAGGTGCTGGGCGCCGGCGTCTCCGCGGAGAAGTTCACCGCTCAGAGCCTTCCTTGTGCCGGAGCTCTCATGAAGGAAGACGACATGCCGAGCTTGTTCGACTAGGGGCGGCGCTGGGCATGAAATGCTTGCGGCGCACGGGCGCACGGGAATACGCTACACCCTGCGGTACCGCGTCCCCCTGCCAGCGCCCTCCCTCGTAACGAGGCCGCGCGACGCGAGGGCGTTCAGAATGCGTGTGGTCTTGTCTTTGCTGAAGCCGCTCCGGAGACCGATCTCCGCGCGGGTCATCAGGATACTCCGGCTCATTTCGTCCATGAGCTTGCGCTCATCAAGGGTCACCCCCTCA
>URAQ01000296.1 GCA_900545875.1 uncultured Collinsella sp. | reverse complement strand
AGTATTATGACCGCTATCCCGCTGACGTCGAGCGCGTGGCAGCCCTGGCCGATGCGCTCGAGGCTCAGAAGCCCGTGCTGCCCGACGGCTCGCCGATGACGGTCGAGCGCCTACAGCTCATGGGCAGCGACTTTGGCATGAAGCCGAGCTTTGAGCGCATGCATTGGACTATCGATCACGCTTTTGTTACTGGCGACGGTACGCTGAGCTGCGGCTCCTCGGTATCCGACAGCTTTTTGATGCGCGCCTTCGAGCGCACCAACACACGCACGAACCCGCTGTACTGGACACTGCAGGAGTTTATCTACGCCGACGGCGACACCATGCCCATTCGCTGGGCCGCAGCAGAGGAGAAGGCCCATCGTGCCGAGTTCGACACACTCGCGCGCCCGCTCATGTTTACCGGCGAGGCCATGTTCCCGTGGATGTTCGAGCAGATGCCCGAGCTCAAGCCCTTCAAGCCCGCCATGGACCTGCTGATGGAAGACACCAGCTGGGACAAGATCTACGACCCGCAGCGACTGGCGTGCAACGAGGTGCCCCTGCAGGCCGCGGTGTATTTCGACGACATGTACGTGGATTCGGGCCTGCAGCTTGATACGCTCAGCCGCGTGGGCAACTCGCATGCCTGGGTGACCAACGAGTTCGAGCACGACGGCCTGCACGGCAGCGTGGTATTCAAGCACCTCTTCGACGAAGCCCTCAACCGCGGAGACCTGCGCCAGATCTTCTAGCAAAGGAGTGTCCCAAAGTGCCGGCACATAAGGAACGTCCCCAAGTGCCGGCACGAGAAAGACAGCGCTGCGGGAAACGATCCGCAGCGCTGTCTTTCTTTATGCAAATACGATCAAGTTATCCCTGTGTATCGCCGGCTTCTCGGCCAGGTCTGCCAGCAGGCGGTTGCTGGCGATCTGGTCCTGGCGGCGGCCGGCGGCAAGTTCCAGCACGTCCGAATCGGCCTCGGCGATACCGCGGGCGACGACCATACCTCTCGGATCGCACACATCGAGCACATCGCCCTCGGCAAACTGGCCATCAACCTCGCGAATACCCACCGCAAGCAAGGAAGAACCACGGCTGACCAGCGCCTTCGCGGCACCGTCGTCAACCGTTACCGAGCCATGTGCCTTGTCACCCAGCGCGATCCACAACTTGCGGGGTGCGATGTCCAGACGCTCCGCCGGCGGATCGAACAGCGTGCCCACGCTCTCGCCGCGGGCTAGGCGCACGAGCGCATCGGGCTCCTCGCCCGAGCAAATCACGCTCTGAATGCCCGCCGTCATCAGGATGCGGCTCGCGCGAATCTTGGTAATCATGCCGCCCGTGCCCACCGATGTGGAAGAATCGCCCGCCGAGGCAATAATCTTGGCATCGATCTTATGCACGACAGGAACAAACTCGGCCGTGGGGTCCTCATGCGGATTGGCAGTATAGAGGCCATCGATGTCCGAGAGCGTCACGCACAGATCGGCAGAAACCAGGCAGCTCACAAGCGCCGCCAGTGTGTCGTTGTCGCCGAACTTGATCTCATCGACGGTAACGGTATCGTTCTCGTTGACGACCGGCACCACGCCAAGCTCCACGAGGCGCAGCAGGGCGTCGCGCGCGTGCAGGTAGGACGTGCGGCGGGCCGTATCGTGGCGCGTGAGCAGCACGAGCGAGGTGAGCAGGTCGCGCGCATGGAACTCCTCGTCGTAGGCCGACGAGATGATGCACTGACCAGCCGAGGCGCAAGCCTGCAGGCTCGGAAGGTCGCCGACCGGCTTGCGGTCGAAGCCCAACACGGGATAGCCACAGGCGATAGCGCCCGAGCTCACCACGACCAGACGCCAGCCGAGCTTGCGCAGCGCTGCGGCCTGATCGGCAAGTCCGCCGATAAAGGCGCGGTTGACCTTGCCATCGGCACCCACCACCGTGGACGAACCGATCTTTACCACCATCGTTTTATAAGAAGTCGTCATACGTCAAACCAATCAACTGTTCAGCGAACGGCCGAGTTGGCGGCCAAGGGAGCGTGACTCGCCCCTACCGCCCAAGGAATTAGTGAGCCCAAGGAAAGGCAGAAGCCGCGGCCATGTTCTTGCGCACGAGCTCGTCGCGCACCTGAGCCAGGCCCTGCTCCATGCCCACCACATAGGTCTGCGGGTACAGGAAGCGCTTGAAAGCTGCGTCCAGATGATCGA
>URAQ01000295.1 GCA_900545875.1 uncultured Collinsella sp. | reverse complement strand
TCGAGCGGCACGGGCTCCGGCGCGGGCGGAACGGGCGCGGCGGTGTTCTTTTCCCAGGGCAAGGGCTGGGTCATGGGCGACTCCTCATCTGACGGACGGCGCGCCTGCGGGCAGCGCCATAGTTTGAGCCGTACCAGTATACCGAGCCGCACGGACACCGACGCAAATCACACCACGACTCCGTCCATCACCGTCGGACCCGCCCCATTGAGCCAATCACGGAGCCACCGATGTCATGGCAACGGTAGCGAGCGGCGGCCAGAGCGAACAAATTGGCATGAAAAGAGGGCGGCATAGACCTTTTGGTCATGCCGCCCTCTTTGAATGACAAGTTGTCGCTCTGGACGCCGCGCAGCGTCAACCAAGTTATAGGCCGAGCATAGGCTCCAAGACAAAGAAGTATGCGAGCACTACGATGCCCAGGACAATGCGATAGACGCCGAAGCACTTAAAGTCGTGGCGGCGGACAAAGCCCATAAGCCACTTGATGGCGATGAGCGAAACCACAAAGGCCACGACGCAGCCCACGCCCAAGATGGCGATCTCGTTGGCGCCGAAGGTGCCGCCCTTAATGAAGTACTTGACCAGCTTGAGCGCGCTCGCACCGAACATAACGGGGATGGCCAGGAAGAACGTGAACTTGGATGCCACCGAGCGCGTGCAGCCCAAAAGCAGGCCACCGATGATGGTGGAGCCAGAGCGCGACGTACCCGGCACCAGCGAAAGTACCTGGAAACAACCGATGCCCAGCGCCGTCTTCCAGCTCAGGTCCTCGAGCGTAGTGATGGAGCCAAAGTCCAGGTCCTCGTCATCGTCCTCATCCTCGGCAACAGCCGCCGCGGGCGCCGCAAAGTGCGCACCGGCGGGACGTCCGCCCGCCACCACGGCGCGCGAGCCAAACGAACCCGCAACGGCCATTTCCTCGCGCTTGCTGGCACGCCAGTTCTCGATCACGATAAACAGCACGCCGTACACGATGAGCGCCAGCGCCACGACGGGAGCGTTATAGAAATGCTCCTCCATCCAGTCGTTGAGCGGCAGGCCGATCGCCGCGGCGGGAATGCAACCGAGCACAATCTTGCCCCACAGCACCCAGGTGTCGCGACGGCCCTCCTTGCCCTTGCTGGGCGAGAACGGGTTGAGCTCGTGGAAGAACAGCACACAGACGGCCAGAATGGCGCCAAGCTGAATCACGACCAGGAACATATTCCAGAACGTCTCGCTCACGTTCATCTTGACGAACTCGTCCACCAAGATCATGTGACCCGTCGACGAAACCGGCAGCCATTCGGTGATGCCCTCGACCAGGCCCATGAAGGCAGATTTTAGAAGCTCGATAATATCCAAAGGGACCCCCTCGTTAGACACCCGCCGGTAGATGTTCTGCGGACGATGCGGGCGATGTCCCATTATCAACCGTTAGCGGCGCGCCCGCGCCTACCCTTACCAAAAAACTCGCCCGTTCACAGAATTGCGAGCGGTCAAACCGAAATCCTTGGGTATAACTGCAACAAGGTAAAGTGTCCGGCGGCCAACGCACCCGCGCCCGCCCGACGCACGAGCCCCACGCCCGTGCGATAGACCAAGGAGGAAACCATGAACGAGGGCTACACCAAGGTATTTGTTTCGCTCGACGGTACCGAGCAGCAGGATTTTGTGCTCGCACGCGCCATCAAGGTCGCCGCAAACAACGGTGCCAAGCTGATTATTGGTCACGTGATTGACTCCACGGCGCTCGAGAGCGCCGGCTCCTACCCGGTCGACCTGGTCAACGGCCTAGAGGAGGCCTTTAACAACTCCATTGCCAAGCAGCTCGAGGAGGCCAAGGCCAATCCCGATATTCCCGAGGTCGAGGTCATGATTCGCGCCGGTCGTATTCGCGAGACGCTCAAGGACGAGATGCTCGACGTGGTCAAGCCCGACCTGGTGCTCTGCGGCGCCCGCGGCCTGTCCTCGATTAAGTACGCGCTGCTGGGCTCGATTTCGACGTTCCTGTTGCGTAACACGGACTGCGACATTTTGGTCGTGAAGTAGGTTCCTTCCCGTCGGCGCAAGGCCTGCGGGGTTATCACGCCGACGTCCTCGCCGCTTCGCGGCTGCGGGATGTCGGCTTAGATAACCCCTCCCGGCCTTGCGCCTTCGTCACCGTACTTCAACGAGTTATCAGATTAAAAGATGGCGTGGC
>URAQ01000294.1 GCA_900545875.1 uncultured Collinsella sp. | reverse complement strand
GGCGTGCGATGTCGCGCTCAGCCATGCTCGAGGGAAAGTGGATCGAACGCAACGCGCGGGCATTGCTCATGAGCTTCCGCTTTGCGCGCAGCGGCGCGGGAATCGGATCGAACGGATTGCCGACGACCTCGAGCGCGCCGCTTACGATGCGGCGCATCCACGCCTGGCTCACGCCATCGCTCACGTAATGGACCGGCAGAATGGTGCCTGCGGCGCGCCCGTCCTCGAGCTTTTCAAAGTGGGGCGAGGCCATCTGCTTAAAGCCGTAGGCAAACTCGACCTTACCCATCACGGCCAGGCGGTCGCCCTGCTTAAGCTGCTGGGCAATCCAGGGCTGGCGGAAAAAGGCGACCTGCAGCACGCCCGTCTCGTCAACAAGCGAGACCTCGGTCACCTGCATGCGCGGACGCGGCTGCTTTTGGACGATACGGTCGACCGTGGCGACAATCGTGCAAACGGTACCGATGGGAGCCATCTCAATGGACCAGGAGCGCGTAAAGTCGAGATATCGATGAGGAATATGGAGAAGGAGGTCCCCCACCGTCCGAATTCCCAAACGGCGAAGGGCCTCCTCACGTTTACCCGAAACATATTTGAGTCGCGCGATATCCTCGTCGAGCGCATTGCTCTGGGCAAAGCGCTCCGAGACGCGCGGCACGGAGCACAGCTCGGACATGGGCAGTTGCCTACTCGATCGAGAAGATCACGGGATAGAGCGGCTGCTCGCCACGATGGGCGTCGATCTCCAGGTCGGGCTGAGCCTCCTCGATAGCGTCGACGATCTCCTGGAAGGCCTCATCGGACAGCTCCTCGCCGGCCAGAATCGTCAGCGCGTCGCCCTCCTCTTCCTCCTGCATGCGGTTGATGCAGTCGAGCGTGACCTGCTTCACGTCGGAACCGACCACGTCGATGGAGCCGGCGATGATACCCATGACGTCACCGGAGTGAATCGGAGAACCGTCAGAGGCACTGGAGTCGCGCACGGCGCGGGTGACCTCGCCATCGCGGACCTCGCTGATGGCGTCGACCATGGCGGCGACGGCATCCTCGAGCTCGGAATCGGGCAGGACCGCGAACAGCGCGGAGAAGGCCTGCGGGACGGTCTTGGTGGGAACGACGGCGACCTTCTTGTCGGTGCAGGCTGAAGCAGCAGCCTCAGCGGCCATGCGGATGTTGCCGTTGTTGGGCAGGATGATGACCGAGGTCGCGTTGACCTGGTCCACCGCGCCCAGCAGGTCGGCGGTCGAGGGATTCATAGTCTGGCCACCGGACACGATCACGTCGACGCCGAGGGACTTGAGGATGTCGGCCTCGCCGGAACCGGCGGCAACGGCGACAAAGCCCAGCGCCTTGGCGGGCTCGGCGGCCTTTTCCTGATCCTCGTGGATCTTGGCGGTACGGTCGTGGGCCTCCATCTCCATGTTGTGGATAAAGACCTCATAGATCTGACCGAGCTGCAGCATGTGCTCGAGCACCAGGTTGGGGGTGTTGGAGTGCACATGGATCTTGTAGTCGGGATAGGCGCCCACGAGCAGCTCACAGTCGCCCATGGAGCCTAGGAACTTAAGGCACTCGTCCTCGTCAAACGGGGCGTCAGCCTTAAAGAGGAACTCGTTGCAGTAGCGGAACTCCGAGCCCTCCCAGTCATCGTTAGCCTCGATCTCAACACGGCCAAGAGCGGCATCGCGGGCAGAGCCGGCAGAATCAAACGTGGCGGAGAAATCCTCGACAACGGTGCTACGGCCGAGCGCAGCGGCAACAAAGTTCTCCAGGAAGATGGCAAAGCCAAAGGCGCCGGAGTCGACCACGCCGTTCTCCTTCAGAACCGGCAGCAGGTCGGGCGTGCGGGCGACAGACTGGTAGGCCTCGACAACGATGGCATCGAGCGCGTCCTCGGCCGAGAACTTCTTCTTTTCGCACTCGTCGGCCTTGGTCGAGACATCGCGCAGTACCGTGAGGATCGTGCCCTCGATGGGCTTGCGGACGGCCTGGAAGGCGACCTTGACGGCACGACGGAACGCATAAGCGATGTTGGCGGAGGTGATGGGCTCATCGGCAGAGACGAGGCCCTCGGCCACGCCGCGCAGAATCTGCGACGTGATGACGCCGGAGTTACCGCGGGCGCCCATGAGGGAGCCGTGAGTGATGGCGCCGGCGATGGCCTCCATGTCGGCATCGGCGGGAAGGGCGGA
>URAQ01000293.1 GCA_900545875.1 uncultured Collinsella sp. | reverse complement strand
GGCCGATGGCGGTCATGTCGCCCAGGGTCGCACTCATGAGCAGGAATTGCGCGTGGGGCAGCGTGAGCAGGGGAACCTGCCAGGCCCAGCCGCGGTCGGGGTCGGCAAAGTAGTGGAACTCATCCATGGCCACGCAGCCCACATCGGCGTCCTCGCCCTCGCGCAGCGCATCGTTGGCAAGGATTTCGGCCGTGCAGCAGATGACGGGCGCCTTGGTATTGATATGCGTATCGCCGGTGATCATGCCGACGTTATCGCGGCCGAGGACCTGCACCAGGTCGAAGAACTTTTCGCTGACCAGGGCCTTGATGGGGGCCGTGTAATAGCAGCGCTTGCCCTGCGCCATGCCCATAAAGAGCATGCCCAGCGCGACGAGCGATTTACCCGATCCGGTCGGTGTGCCCAAAATGACGTGATTGCCGGCTGCCAGGTCCATGAGGGCCTCTTCTTGGTGATCCCATAGCTCAATGCCGCGGTCGCTCGTCCATTCAAAGAAGCGTTCGAAGGCCTGGTCGGGCGTGAGCCACGGTTCGGGCTCACTGCCGTCCTCGGGCTCCCACCAGGTGGGGGAGAGCGCACCGAGCGAACCGAACTCTGCCTCGGTTCCCGTGCCGCCCGAAAATGAGCTGGCAGCGCCGGCGCCGGAGACGGTGCTGGCGGCGGTATCTGTCGTGGTCTGTGCCATGTGTTTGCTTTCTCTCGCGATTGTCCGCCAACTATTATGGCGTAGCGTCGCATCGATGCGTTCGCAGGCAAGAAAATGCAGGAAATGGGCGTTCTGCCCAGCCGTTTAGTGTAGTCGCTGGCTAAGTGAGTAGACTTTTTGCGATATCGCGAGCACGTGGCTTTTGTGCAAGGGCTCTACCTGCGGTTTTATTATTTGCTATGCGGGTTGTGCTTGGCTATTGCAAAAAAGTCTACTCACTTAGGTGTGAGGGCCGTTCGCTGACGCCTATTTGCGCTTGTTTGCCGACGCCGCGACCATCAGAAGCCCCTAGGACTCTTGCGGCAGGCGCTTCTTGCCTTTGCGGGCACGGTTTCTAAAGTTCTCGACGGCCTCTTCCATGCCGAGAGGCACGTAGGTGAGCTCATCGAGGTTTTCGGGCAGGTAGCAGGCAAGGCTTTGCTCCTGCGCGCGGCCCGCCGCGAGCTGTTCATCGCTGGGCTGCGCGCCGGGTGTGGCGCAAATACCATATACAGCGGCGCCCATCTCGCGCGTGCGGCATTCATATTCGGTCTCGGGGTGCTCGGGATGGTCGCGGCGGACGTCGTCGCTTACCCAAAGTGTGTCGTAGCCTGCCGCGGCAAACTGCCCCAGGGCGTAGTCGCGCAATGGCTTGCTGTCGGTTCGCAGCGTGACGGTGGTGCCGGCTGCAAAGAGCGGGCGGTAGAGCATCAGATGGTCGACATGGACGAGTCGTTTTTTGGCGTACTTGGCCTTGGGCTGCGGCGTGGGAAAGTTAATGGTGATGGCATCGAGTTCGCCTGCGGCAAATAGCTGCGGCAACGATGCGGCGCCTCGGGGCAGGACGAGTGCGTTGGATAGCCCCTGTTCGCAGATTTTCTGCGCGGCATAGGCGATGCAGATGGGCTCCTGGTCCATGCCGATAAAGAGGGTGTCGGGCTCGCGGTGGGCGCGCTCGACCAGATAGGTTCCCTTGCCACAGCCCAGATCCAGATGAAGGTGTTCGAAGGGCTTGCTGCCTGCGGGCGCACAGGCCTTGCGCCAATCTCCGACATAGGCCTCGGGGTTCGTCTCGATCGCATCGGCGTAGCGCTCCAGGCGCTCCTCGAGCACAAAGTTCTTAGGCGTGCGAACGTGGACGGCTCCCATGAGGCTCCTTGGTCATAAGTATGGAACGCATAGCTGCGCGTTCCGTCAATGGGTTGAAAAAGGGCGGGCATGCATTGCCCGAAAGATGCGGTGCGGCTCGGCGGCGAGTCGTCGGTGCCTACAGGCGCTTGAGAATCACATAGCGGTTGAGCTCGCCGCTGCGACCGTCGGCATGGAAGCGCTCAAGCTCGCGCACGGGGACCTCGCCGCTCTTGTAGAACGTACGGACGCCGCGCACCAGGTCGGTGATCTGCTGATCGTCAAAGTGATGGCAATAGCGGTAGGCGTGGCGGTCGTTTTGCCAGCCAATGAGGTGGTCGCCGGCTTCAAACTGCGCGGAATCGTAACCCTCAAACGGCGGGG
>URAQ01000292.1 GCA_900545875.1 uncultured Collinsella sp. | reverse complement strand
CTCCTCGCGCACGTTGTCCACGCCGGTACGGCTTGCGGCATCGAGCTCGTAGACATCCGGGTGGTTACCCTCGGCAATGAGCTCGCACTCCTCACAGGTGCCGTCGGGCATGCAGCCGCTTGCGCCCTCGGCGCGCGCTGCCTCGGCATTGCGGCACAGCAGTGCCTTGGCAAGGATGCGCGCCATGGTGGTCTTGCCCGTGCCGCGCGGTCCGCAGAACAGGTAGGCGTGGGACAGGCGCCCCTCGGTGATGGCGTGCTCGAGCGTCGAGACGATATGCTGCTGGCCCACCACGGAGTCGAAGGTGAGCGGGCGATACTTTCGGTACAACGATTCCATGGGTGCTCCCCCGGGTATACTGAGTCTTGTTGCCGCGACGGCCATGCGGTCGCACGGCATACTGCATTCATAATAACCCGTACGGCGAGCCCGCCGCGATAGGAGTCCAAAGAGCATGGCAGACGCAGAGAGTAACCTCGTTCCCTCCGAAGCAGCCGACCAGATCGAGGTCGCGCTCGAGAAGCAGGCAGCAGCCGATGACGGCATCCTGTACCTCAACGAGTACCAGTACGAAAACGACCTCGTCACCGACTTCGCCCGTCTGGTCGCCTCGCCCAGGCGTCGCGGCTCGCTGTATGTCGCCGCGGCAATTGCCGCGCTGCTGGGCGTTGGCATGCTGGTGGCCGGCGGCAACTGGATCAAGTTTGGCGTCGTCCTGATCGTGTTCGGCACCTTTTTGGCCTGGTGGAGCAAAAACCTGCACCACACGCTCGCCCGCGACTTTATCGATGCCGTCGAGACCGACGAGTCCATGGGCGGCCGCTATCGCCGCGTCGCCGCCAACGAAGACGGCCTGATGGTCTGGGGCAAGAGCGGCAAGTCGCAGTTCTTCCCGTTTGAGAAGCTCGACCACGTACTCGACGGCGAGCGCATCTTTGTGGCCATGTTCGCCGACCAGGGCGTGACGATCCCCAAGGACACCTTTGTTCGCGGCGATGCCGAGCAGTTTGGCGCCTTCCTTAAGGCGCGCATCAACAAAAAACTCCGCATCGAGACCAAGAAGAAGAAAATGAAGGCCGAGAAGGCTGCCGCCGAGGCCAAGCAGGGCGACAAGGCCGACAAACCCCAGGGCGACAAGGGCAAGCAGCGCAAGCAGAAGAAGAGCAAGAAGAGGCGCTAGGCTGGCCGACACCGAAGGTGCCTCGTCCCGCGCCCGATTCCGGGTCGGGGCGCCTGAAATCGGGCGCGCGTACTGCCGATGGACCCGTTTTGCCTAACTCTCGAGCTATTTCACTTCAAACCTTAAGAGCCTTCGCTCCGGCAGATCGGTCATCTTCATCGTGTAAGTCCCGGGAAATGCTTTCTCAAAACGGACGGTTTCGTAATCTTCGAAATAGTCGTTGGTGTTTTGCATCATAAATGGGACGAGCAACTCGTTTTCTGCCCCAACCTCCACGGCAAACGCAGCAGAGCCGCCAAGGACCGGCATGGCTTGCGTTATCAGATCGGTATTGACTACAAAATCATAGTTTGGCGCAGACTCCGGAACCAGATGCCAAACATACGCTTTGATTCCACCGTCGATATTATCCCTATTTCTGACACGCATCTTTACGGCGATAACGCACGTGATGTCGGCATCCTTCAGTCTCGTTTTCGTATCCACGGTGCCATATTTTAAATAATCGTCATGTGCTCGTTTGAGATACTCGCGCGGCGTGAGTAGTTCTGCTCCATCTATGCAAAACGAATACCCATCAGTCACCACATCCTTCGATCCCAGAAACGCTCCATCCATCGAGAGCCATTCGCCCTCCGCGTAATATTTCTCAGGAATGACTGTCCGATTCCTGTTAACGACGCTCACCCTCATGCCCGCAAGGCCGGTAGCAGCACAGCAAAAAAGCGCGAGCGCCGATCTTCTCGTCCACAGGGTCTTCTTCATCGCGCTCACGACCTTTCCCGAACTTCCACAACGGCACCGTCGCGCATGCAGTAAACCCGATCGGCCAGCTCCTCGAGCACCTCTCCGTCATGGCTAGACAGAAGAACCTCGCGACCCGTTGATGCCGCCATCGCCACAACACGCTTGAGCATTTCCACGCCTGCTTCGTCGAGGGCATTCGTTGGTTCATCGAGAACAAGCAGCTTCGGCTTTTCCATAATCGCCGCAGCTATCCCCAGACGCTGCTTCATCCCAAGCGAGTATGCTCGGAACTTCTTTTTTTCGTCTGCATCGAGCCCCACGAGCCGCAGGGCGGA
>URAQ01000291.1 GCA_900545875.1 uncultured Collinsella sp. | reverse complement strand
GAGCCGATGATCTTCTTGGGATCGTAGCCGGTCAGGTGCCACAGCTCGGTGCATACGACGTCGCAGGGGTTGGAGATGCTCACGAAGATGCCGTCAAAGCCGGCGTCGACGATGCGCTTGGCAAAGGTGCGGGCGGCGTCGGTGGTAAAGAGCAGCTCGCCGTCGCGGTTGCCGGCGGCCAGCGCGACCTTGCCGGCGGCGTTGACGATGACGTCGCAGCAGGCAAGTTCCTCGTAGTGGTCGTAGCAGTTGACGATCTTGGTGTTGTACGGGACAAACGAAAGGGAGTCGCGCAGGTCCTGGACCTCGGACGTCACCTTGGCCTCGTTGATATCGCACAGGTACAGCTCATCGGCAATGCCCTGCATGAGCAGACTGTTGGCAACATGTGCTCCTACGTGGCCCTGGCCGACCACACCGATCTTACGCGTCTGGTACATATATGTATCCTTTCGGCCGAGTTTTTCGCGTCGAACCATTGTAGCGTCCTGCTGCCACTTTGCTAGGCTAAAGCGCCATAGATTTTTGGGCATGCCTTAATCTCTACTTTTGGAGTGATTTGGGCCGCTGACGGCATCGCCGGGCGATGTACTCGCGCGGATGGGGCCGGTCGTTGTACCATAACTGCAACTGACTCGTAAGGAGCATTCATGCCCATTCGCATCCCCGACGCCCTCCCTGCCGCCGCGCAGCTCGAGAGCGAGAACATCTTTGTCATGACCGAGTACCGCGCGCTGCACCAGGACATCCGTCCGCTGCGCGTGCTCATCCTCAACCTCATGCCCACCAAAATCGCTACCGAGACGCAGATCATGCGCAAGCTCTCCAACACGCCGCTGCAGGTGGAGGTGGACCTGCTGCGCACGAAAACGCACGAGGCCACGCACGTGAGCGCCGGCCACCTGGAGACGTTCTACCGCACGTTCGACGACATCCGCGACATCCACTACGACGGCCTGATCATCACGGGCGCGCCGGTGGAGCAGATGCCGTTCGAGGAGGTCGACTACTGGCCCGAGCTCTGCCAGATCATGGATTGGTCCACCACGCACGTGCACTCTACGCTGCACATTTGTTGGGGCGCGCAGGCCGGCCTGTACCATCATTACGGCATCCAGAAGTACGACCTGCCGGCAAAGGCGAGCGGCGTGTTCGAGCATTATCTGGTGAAGCCGCAAAGCCCGCTGGTCCGCGGCTTTGACGACCGCTTCTATGCCGTACATTCGCGCAACACCGACGTGCGCCGCGAGGACGTGGAGGCCGAGCCGCAGCTTGAGGTCGTGGCCGTGTCCGACGAGGTGGGCCTGTACATCGTCAAGTCGACCGACAGCCGTCGCTTCTTTGTCTTTGGTCACCCCGAGTACGATACCGACACGCTGCGCCTGGAGTACGAGCGCGACGTGAAGCGCGGCCTCAACCCTCAGGTGCCGGCGCATTACTTCCCGGGCGACGACCCCTCCGCCGATCCGCGCAACGTCTGGCGCAGCCAAGCTCAGCTGTTCTACACCAACTGGCTCAACTACTACGTCTACCAGACCACGCCCTACGACCTGGCCCGCGCCGGCGAGGAGCACTAGGCTGCGATGGTACTGCTGTAGCCGTGGCTGATATGGCAGCGATTAGGCGCTGATGATGTGGGGTAGTGGCAGGTCGTGAGCGTCGGTGGGAACGCGGTCGACACGCTGCTCGTCAAAGGCGATGCCGATGATTTGGCATGCGGGCGAGAGCATGGGCAGGTAGCGGTCGTAGCAACCGCCGCCGTAGCCCAGGCGCGCGCCGGTTTGGTCGAAGGCCACGAGCGGCACGACGATCATGTCGAGAGCTTCGGCAGGCACGATAGGGAAGTGGTTGCTGTCGATGTCCGTGGCCGCAAAGGCCCGCGTAGGGTGGGCGATAAACGGAGCCGCGGACGCATCGTCGGCGGCAACTGCCCGCATACACATGCGCTGGCCACAAGCTGCGGCATCAATTGCCGAGAGCATGCACGGATAGGCTACGCGCCAGCCGCGCACGGCGGCCGCAGCGGCAAACGCGGCAGGGTCTGCCTCGGAACCCATCGCGGCATAGACGGCAACGGTGCGCGGCGCCGCGGCATCCAAGCGGCCCAGCAGCTCAACCAGCCGCGCACAGATATCAGCAGACTTCGCCGCCCGTACATCCAAATCGAGATCGTCGCGCCGAGCAATCATTGCCCGCCGCAACTCAGCCTTGTCCATCCCAGCCTCCTCTAGCAAACCTGCCAAAAAGGGACAGGTTTATTTTGGCAGGTTTTATCTGGGCAAA
>URAQ01000290.1 GCA_900545875.1 uncultured Collinsella sp. | reverse complement strand
ATCCCGCCGGTAATGCCCAGCAGGATCGTTTTTCCCTCAAGTAGCATTGAATTGTTGTGTGCCGCCGTCATCGTTAGGCTTCCTTGCTAGGGAGCACGAGCAGGCGGTGGCAGTACGGGCAGTGCGTAATCTCACTGCCGTCATGGTTGAGGTCGCTCATGGACGACGCCTGCAGCGCGGTGTGGCAGACCGTGGGGATGTTGCCCTGAATGGTTTCGACGGCCAGGCCACGGAACTGCTTGAGCAGACGTTCGTAGTCGGTGAGCACGTCGGCGGGCAGCGTGGCAGCAAGCGCGGTACGCTCCTTGGTGGCGGCGTCAATTTGAGCCTGCAGGTCGGCGGCCTTGGCACGAGCGGCCTTGGTATCGGCCTTCACGCCCTCCTCGAACTTGGCGATGATGGCCTGCGCGCGAGTCTCGCGGTCGAGCGCCTCCTTATGGGCGACAACGACATCCTTGCGGGTGTGCTCGATCTTGTCCAGACGCTTTGCCAGGGTGGCAAGCTCATTCTCCAGGTCCTGCACCTCACGGTAATCAGAGCCGTCGACGTGACGCTTCTTGGCAGCCTCGATGGCGTTGTTGGTCTGGAGCTCGGTGGTGTTGAGATCGTCGAGCTCAATATCCAGATCTTTGCGCTGGGCGTAGAGCTTGGTCATCTCGGACCTGAGCTTCACATAGGTCTTGCGCTTGGAAGCGAGCTCCTTGAGCTCCGGCATATTGGCAAGTTCGCTCTTGTTGCGCGCGAGCTCCAAATCGATCTGTTGCAGCTTGAGTAGCGTAGCGCCGGCGCTCATAAGTTCTCTCCTTTTGTCACAGTCCACCATTGGCAAGGGTTCAGTATTTTAATCGTATGACGGGGGTCGACCCCGGCGTCAACTGCAGAGTTCATCAAGATATCCACGAACGGCTCTTCGGAGCGATCGTGGCCGAGAAGGATGACGCTCAGACCGCGCAAGGCAAGGTCCTGCGCCACGTGGTAGCCGGCCTCTCCGGTCACAATAACATCTGCGCCGGCGGCGATGGCAAGCTCACCAAAATCGCCGAGGGAGCCGCCCAAGATGGCGACGGTGCGGCACGGGCGCTCGGCTTCGCCCCATACGCGCGGGTCGCTGCCATAGGCTATGGCGGCACAGTTGGCGAGATCGTGCAGGTTGCAGGCATCGTGGAGGGTCGCGAGTGCGCCCAGACCGGTGAGCTCAGGCTCGTCCACATGCTCCAACGAACTCACGGGCTCAGCGCCCAGCAACTCACTCAGGCGAACGCGCGCTTCGTGCGAGCGATCCAGGTTGGTGTGAAGCGAGATGATGCTCACGCCGCAACGAGCCGCCTCGTACAGCGCAGCACTGCACTGCGGACGCGCGGAATCGGCCGGGCAAAACGCCTCGGGCGCTTTGATATAGATGGGATGATGCGTCAGCAGCACGTTGGCGCCGGCCTCGAGAGCGCGGCGAACGTTAGCCACGGTCGCATCGAGTGCGCAGGCAACGCCGGTGATCTCTGCAGCGGGATCTCCCACAGATAGCCCAACATGATCCCAGCCCTCGGCGTCCTCCTTGGGGTAGCGCGCCAGCAGCTCACGTTCAAGCTCGGCGACGATCATGCGGCACCCACAATCGAGAGCAGCGTCTGGGCAAACTCGTCCAGGTCGACAGGGTTCACACGGTCATCAAACGAGATACGCAGAGCGCCCAGCGCCTGCTCGCGACCAATGCCCATGGCGCTGAGCACGTGGCTCGGGTCCATGCTGCCGCTCGAGCAAGCCGATCCGGCCGAAACCTCAAAGCCGGCGGCATCGAGCTTGATGATGAGCTCCTCGGAGTCCATGCCATCGACGTAGATCGAAACCATACCCGGCAGACGATCTGCCTGCGCATAGTCGCCCATCGTGGCGTGAATGCGAGGATGGGCCGTAAGCGCGGCGTAGAGCTTATCGGACAGGGCCTGCAGCGTCGCGCGCTCCTGGGCCACGTGGGGCGCCAGCGTGCGGGCGGCAGCGGCAAAAGCCAGCTGCGTGCGCAGATCCTGCGTACCGGCGCGACGGCCGGCTTCCTGTCCACCGCCAAAGATGCGCGGACGCAGCGGCGTGCGGTTCTTAAGGTAGAGCGCGCCGGACGCCACAGGGCCGCCGATCTTGTGCGCGGCAACGGTCATAGCATCGACACCCAGCTCGGTGACATCGAGCGGAATATGCAAGTAGCCCTGGATGGCATCGGTATGAAACAAGGCACCGGCAGTATGTGCGGCGGCGGCCAGCTCGCGGATGGGCTGCACCACGCCGGTCTCGTTGTTGGCTACCATAATGCTCACGAGCGCAACGTCGTCGCCGAGCAGCTCG
>URAQ01000289.1 GCA_900545875.1 uncultured Collinsella sp. | reverse complement strand
CCGCGCGATACGGGTCATCAGATTGCAAAAGTGTAACGCTTGCAACCCCCGCATTGGTTCAATTTGGCCAACCTTAGTCAATTGGATTGAGCGCGTCGATCTGCGCAAGCCACAAACGCGAGCTGGCGTCACTCGGCATACGCCAATCGCCGCGCGGGCTGAGCGTCACCGAGCCCACCTTGGGACCATCGGGCAGGCAGCTGCGCTTAAACTGCTGGGCAAAGAAGCGACGATAGAACGTACGCAGCCACGTGTGGACGGTCTTGGCGTCGTAGACGCCCTCGAAGCTCTTGAGCGCCATGCGGTAGATCTTGCCCGGCTCAAAGCCAAAACGCAGCAGGTAGTAGAGGATGTAGTCGTGCAGCTCGTACGGGCCCACCAAATCCTCAGTCCTCTGCGCAATCTCGCCGTCGCCCGTGGGCGGCAGAAGCTCGGGAGATACCGGCGTATCGAGGATATCGAGCAAGACCTCGGCAATGCGCCCGCCAAAGACATCGGCCGCATAGCGTACCAGATGGCGCACAAGCGTCTTGGGCACGCTCGCGTTGACGGCGTACATGCTCATGTGGTCGCCGTTATAGGTAGCCCAGCCGAGCGCCAGCTCCGACAGGTCGCCCGTGCCGATGACAAAACCGCCAGCCTGGTTGGCCAGGTCCATCAGAATCTGCGTACGTTCGCGCGCCTGGCTGTTCTCGTAGGTTACGTCCTGCACGGCCGGATCGTGCTCAATATCCAAAAAGTGCTGTTCCACGGCCGCGTGGATCGAAACCTCACGGAAGCTCACGCCCAGGTCGCGAGCGAGCGACTCGGCATTCGACTTGGTGCGATGCGTCGTGCCAAAGCCGGGCATGGAGACCGCCGTGATACCCGTGCGCGGAAGCCCCAGCGCATCGAAGGCGCGCACGGTCACAAGCAGCGCCAGCGTGGAGTCCAAGCCACCCGAAAGGCCGATGACCGCAGCCTTGGTGCCCGTGTGGGCAAGGCGGGTTTTGAGGCCAGCAGTCTGCAGATTGAGAATAGTCTCACAGCGCTCGGCCAGATCACCGTGGTCGGCCGGCACAAAGGGTGCACGGGGGAAGACACGGTCGATGCCGAGTGCATCGCGCAGGACAGGCTCTTCGGCCAACACGCCCTCAAACGAAAACTCAACGGTCGTGGCCTCCGGCGCGTCGTCCAGACGCGTCCACGTGGTCGAACGGCGACGCTCGGCAACCAAGCGGTCAAGATCAACATCGGCCACTGCCATGTCGCAGGTGAGGAGCTTGGTCGCTGCCAGCTTAGAGCCGTTTTCGTAGACGAGGTTCTCGCCCGCAAAAACCATGTCGGTCGTGGACTCGCCCTCACTCGCGTCCGCGTAGGCATAGGCGCAGTACAGGCGCGCGCTCTGATTGGAGATAAGGCTGCGGCGGTAATCTGCCTTACCGATAATCTCGTCCGAGGCCGACGGGTTGAGAATCACCGTCGCACCGGCAAGCGCCATCTCGGTCGAAGGGGGTGCCGGCACCCACAGGTCCTCGCAGATCTCAACGCCCAGCACCATATCCTCGGCACCTTCATCACAGCAGCGGTAGACAAGCCCCGAACCCAGCGGAACCGGACCCTGACCGGCAAACTCGACCCACACGGGATCTGCGGGCGCCGGAGCAAACCAGCGGCGCTCGTAGAACTCGCCATAGTTGGGCAGATACTTCTTGGCCGTGAGGCCCAAAAGCTCACCCGCGCAGCAAACGGCGGCGCAGTTGTAGATATTCTCGGCAACTGCAACGGGAAGACCGATGGTAAAGACAATCGGCAGCTCACGAGTCTCGTCGAGGATATGCACCAGAGCAGCCTCGCAGGCATGCAGCAGCGTGCGATTATGGAACAGGTCGGCCGCGGTATAGCCGGTCAAATTAAGCTCGGGCAGCACCAGCGCACGAATGCCGCGCTCGGCAGCATCGCGAACAGCCGCCAGCGCAACCTCGGCATTGCCCTCGACATCGGCAACGCGAATCTTGGGCGAGGCCGCCGCCACACGCAAAAAGCCATCAGACTGAGAAAGGTGAAGATTCATAAGAATGCTCCCGTGCGTAGACGCCATTCACAACAATTAGCAAGCCCTATTGTAGTTCAACCGCCGGGTGTAACCGCATCCCACCAACTTGGTGAGCTATTGATGAGTTGATGGTATCTGTTAAATGTCACGTACGATTCACATCTGGTGGGTACCCTGATGGCTACACGAAACGAAGCAGATTTACACCGGGAGGACCCCGTATGACAACCAAGTACACCGACGCGCCGCGCACGCGCGTCATGACGCCGGCATCGCTCAACAACGGCGTACACGAGAACCATTCCATTGGACA
>URAQ01000288.1 GCA_900545875.1 uncultured Collinsella sp. | reverse complement strand
GTCAAGACGCTGACCAGCGCAATCGTCGGCAACGAGAATATGGATGTCGGCCATTAGCGCTCATTCCTTTCGCGAATCTTGCGGGCACGCTCCCCACGTTGTTTAGCCTTGCGCTTGGCGCGGGCCTCGTCACGAGCGTTAAGCTCGGCGGTCGCATCGACCTCACGGGCCGCGGGGCTCAAGAACATATAGCCAAAGAGGGCGAGCACGACGCCCAAGGTAATGCCGATATCGGCCACATTGAAGACAGGGAAGTCGATGAAGGTGGTGGCAATAAAATCGGTCACGAAGCCAAAGGCCAAACGATCGATAGCGTTGCCGATAGCACCGCCCGCAACCATCGCCATGCCCACAACCTCAAGATGGGCGAGCTGGGGTGCACGAACAAGGTACACGGCAATAGCGATAATGACCGCCAACGCCAGCACGGCAAACGCGATGCCATGCCCCTCGCCCATGCTAAAGGCGGCTCCGATATTGCGGACAAACAGAAAATCGATCACGCCGGGGATAACGGTCACATGCAAAGTGTCGCCCACGGCACGAACCGCAAGCTTGGTCAGCTGGTCAACAAGCAGCACGACAAGCGCCACCCCACCAGCAACACCCAACCGCCAACGCAAAGGCGGCGTCATATCCCCAGTACGACCCAAAGAAATCCCCTACCCTCAAAAATCGAATTCCACTTAATGCAAAGAACCATCTTATATTGCCATACGCAGAACGCACGTCATATCCACCAACACAAGCGAAATAACCAGCACAAAACAAAAGCGACATTCCGAATAACGGAATGTCGCTTGATAGCTTTCGACAAAGAGCGAAAGCGAAAGAAAGCCTTTAGCTCCAGCAATGGAAACGCCACGCTATCGTCACCAACAGCGAAAACGTCCCTAAGCGAGCAAGGTGACGTGAAAGAGGAGGGAAGCGTACTTTGGTACGCGACCGACGATTGAACGTCAGATTGCCGCTTAGGGGCGTTTGCAGCGTCGGTAGGTTACGGCGTTCTACGAACGCCGTAACCTACAAAGCACCGGCGCAGCGCTTGCAAATATGCGCGTGGCCGTTGTACTCGCCGACGGTGGTGCGATAGTTCCAGCAACGGTCGCAGCACTCGCCCTCGGCAGCCTCGATGCAGACGGAAAGCTCCTCGCCCTGGGTGAGCTCAACATCGGAGACGATGTAGAACTCGGCAAGGTCGACGGCCTTATCGCCGGTCAGCAGCGCGTACATGTCGGCGGGAACGACCGCCTTCACACGGACCTGCTGGCTCTTGGTGAAGGTGCCGGCGGAGCGGGCATCCTCAAGAGCCTTGGTCACGGCGCTACGCAGCTCGAGCGAAGCCTCGAGCACGCCCTCAAACTCATTGGCCTCGTCGACCGTGATGGGCGACTTATACCAATCGAGCAGCGCGGCGTACTTCTGGTGGTCGACGCAGCCGGCAGGCGCATAGGCCATGGCCTCGTCAACGGTATAGGACAGAATCGGCTGCAGATCGCGCATGAGCATCGAGAAGAGCTCAGCCAGCACGGTCTGGGCGCTGCGGCGCTCGAGCGAACCCGGCTTGTCGCAGTACAGACGGTCCTTCAGGGCGTCGAGGTACACGTTGGAAAGCTCGGTAACCACAAAGTCGTAGAGCGCACGGTAGGCGCGCGGGAACTCGTAGCTCGCGTAGGCGTCGTCGACCTCGGCCTGGACCTGGGTCAGACGGGCAACCATAAGCTTGTCGAGCGGCAGCAGGTCGGCAAAGGCGACGCCGTCGGTCTCGGGCTCAAACTGGCCCTCGAGCTCGGAGAGCAGGAAGCGCAGCGTGTTGCGGAAACGACGGTAGGCATCGGAGGTACGAGCGAGAATCTCGTGGTCGATGGAAACGTCGGAGCTGGTGTCGACGGAGGCAACCCACAGGCGGATGATGTCGGCGCCCATCTCGTCGCAGACCTTGTTGGGGTCGATGACGTTGCCGAGCGACTTAGACATCTTGCGGCCCTGGCCGTCGAGCGTGAAGCCCTGCGAGACGACCGCCTTGTACGGTGCGTGGCCGTTGGCACCCACCGAGGTGAGCAGCGAGCTCTGGAACCAACCGCGGTGCTGGTCGGAGCCCTCGAGGTACACGTCCGCCGGATACTCCAGCTCGGGACGGTACTCGCAGACGGCCTTCCAGGAAACGCCGGAATCCCACCACACGTCGAGGATGTCCTTATCGGCCTTGAGGTGATGACCGCCGCACTTGGGGCAGACGCAGGCCTCGCCCAGGTAGCTCTCGGGAGCGTCGGTGAACCAAGCGTCGGAGCCCTTCTCGTGGAAGAGCTTGATGACGGCGTCGAGCGTGGCGTCGTTCATGACCTTCTCGCCGCAGTCGGCGCAGGTGTAGC
>URAQ01000287.1 GCA_900545875.1 uncultured Collinsella sp. | reverse complement strand
CTCGTGGCGCTCGGTGCCCAGGATGAACAGGCCGCCTACCTCACGGACCTTGTCTGCCTCAGCGCGGATCTCGTCCTTGTACTTGGCCTCCGCCTGGGCGTACTGCTGGCGGGCATTCAGGATCTCCTGGTCGTCCGTCTCGGCGTAGCCGGTGGCCTCGGCAATGAGCTCATCGCTCATGCCGGCCTTGCGCAGGTCAGCCTTGGCCAGGTATTCTGCGTTGCCGCCCAACATGATGTCAGTGCCGCGGCCAGCCATGTTGGTGGCCACGGTGACCGCTCCCAGCTTACCGGCCTGGGCGACGATCTCGGCCTCCTTCTCATGGTTCTTGGCGTTGAGCACATTGTGCTTGATGCCCTTGCGCTGGAGCATATCGGACAGCTGCTCCGACTTTTCGATGGAGACGGTGCCCACCAGGACCGGTTGGCCCTTGGCGTGACGACGCTCAACGTCGTCGGCAACGGCGTTGTATTTAGCCTGAATGGTGCGGTACACCAGGTCCTCGTGGTCCACGCGCTGCACGGGCTTGTTGGAGGGGATGACCTCGACGGGCAGCTTGTAGATCTCGCGGAACTCAGCATCCTCGGTGAGTGCCGTGCCGGTCATGCCGGAGAGCTTGTCATACAGACGGAAGTAGTTCTGCAAGGTGATAGTGGCCAGCGTCTGGTTCTCCTCGCGTACGAGCACGCCCTCTTTGGCCTCGATGGCCTGGTGCAGGCCCTCGGAGTAACGGCGGCCTTCCATAATGCGGCCGGTGAACTCGTCGACGATCTTGACCTCGCCGTTGGTGACCACGTACTGCTTGTCGCGGTGGAACATGTACTGGGCCTTCAGCGCCTGCTGCAGGTGGTTGACCAGCTGGCCTGAGAGATCGGCATAGATGTCATCGATACCCAGGCGGCGCTCGATCTTCTTAAGACCGCGCTCGGTGGCGGCGATGGTGTGCTTGGCCTCGTCCATGACGTAGTCGCCCGTGGGTTCAACATCCTCGGTGGCGGTAAGCATATCGTGCGACACGTCCTCGCCGCGCTCAAGGCCACGCACGGCACGCGCGAAGTCCTTGTAGGTACTGGCGGACTTGGTGCCAGCGCCCGAGATGATCAGCGGAGTGCGGGCCTCATCAATCAGGATGGAGTCAACCTCGTCGACGATGGCGTAGTTGTGACCGCGCTGCACGCGCTGCTCGGGACGGGTAACCATGTTGTCGCGCAGGTAATCAAAGCCGAACTCGGAGTTGGTGCCATAGGTGACGTCGGCCTGGTAGGCCGGGCGCTTGAGCTCGAGCGGCATGTTGTTCTGGAGCAGACCGACGGTCATGCCCAGGTACTTGTAGATGCGGCCCATCCACTCGGAGTCGCGCTTTGCCAGGTAATCGTTGACGGTAACGACATGCACGCCCTTGCCGGCGATAGCGTTGAGGTAGCCGGCCAAGGTGGAGACGAGCGTCTTGCCCTCGCCGGTCTTCATCTCGGCAATATGACCCTCATGAAGCGCCATGGCGCCGATGAGCTGTACGTCAAAGTGGCGCATGCCCGTGATGCGCTTGGAAGCCTCGCGCACGGTGGCAAAGGCCTCGGGAAGCATGTCGTCGAGCGACTCGCCGTTGGCGTAACGCTCGCGGAACTTATCGGTCTGGGCGCGGAGTTCCTCCTCGGTCATCTTCTCAAACTGGGGCTCAAGACCGTTGATCTGGTCGACGATCTTGTAGTAGCGCTTAAGGTCCTTATCGGATCCAAAGGACAGCAGCTTTGACATGAATCCCATGTGGTTTTCCTTTTTGGCCATCGCCCACGCCGTGCAGCTGCGGGCGAGTTAAACACAGATGATTGTACTTTAGCCAAACAAGGCGCGGCCTATACGGTCGACCTCGACCGCCACGTAATAACTACGACCCGACCGACCTGCCAAAAAGGGACTGGTTTATTTTGGCAGGTTTTATCTGGGAAAACGCCGTCACTCTGCCATTTGGTGCAAACCAACCCGTCCCCTTCGCACCAATCTGGTGCAATGGGAACGGGTTAGCCTGCACCAATAAAAAGAAAAGGGCCGCGCACCCAAACGGATGCACGGCCCTTTTGCCATGAATGCGAGCGATTCCTCGGCGAGCTATTTACTCAGCAGCCTCGGTGGTCTCGGCCTCGGCAGCGGCCTCCTCGACGGGAGCCTCTGCGGGAGCCTCGGCGGCCTGCTTGGCAGCCTCCTCGGCAAACTTAGCAGCACGCTTGGCCTTCTCGGCAGCCTTAGCCTCAGCGGCGGCCTTGCGAGCGGCCTCGGCCTCAGCAGCCTTGGCAGCCTTGGCAGCCTTGGCCTCCTCAGCCTTCTTGAGCTGGGCGGCAGCGGCGCCACCGAACTTGTCGGCGAAGCGCTGGACGCGTCCACCGGTGTCGACG
>URAQ01000286.1 GCA_900545875.1 uncultured Collinsella sp. | reverse complement strand
TACACGGCCCCCGGTCTCGTCGATCAGGCCCTCTCCGACCGCATCTACAAGGCCGCCGAAGACAACGGCATTCCGTGCATGCGCCTGCCCTCGGGCGCGGGCCATGACGCCGCCGTGATCGGCGCCGCCGGCATTCCCGTCGGCATGATCTTCATCGCCAACCAGAACGGCTCGCACAATCCTCATGAGGAAATGATCATGAAGGATTTCATGACAGGTACCGACCTCCTTTGGCAGACGGTTCGTCAGTTCGACTAAAGGTGGTTGCTATGGACAGGAGCAAGCTGATCTCGGTCGTGCTCGTGGACGAGTATCCGCTCTTTCGCAAGGCGATGGCGGATCTCCTGAACGCAACCGGGGAGTTTCAGGTGCTCGGCCAGACGGGCGAGGGCGACACGGCCCTCGCGTTCACATTCCTTGGTGGGCGATGAGGGATTCGAACCCCCAGCCTTGTGCGTGTAAAGCACCTGCGCTAACCGTTGCGCCAATCGCCCGCAGGGATTGAGTATAGCGGAAACCCCGTGCTGTTCACCGCTAATCCATAACGAAACTTACGCGGCGACTTCGGCGCCCTTGTCCTCGTCGATAAAGAAGCGCTTGTACCAGATGAGGAACGTCAGCGTGGTATAGATCTTGCGCTGGTTGAGCGCGCGACCCTCAAAGTGATCATCAAGCAGTTTCATGAGCGCATCGGTGTCAAAGAAATCGGCAGCCCATGGTGCGGTGAAGTATTCCTTTACGTAGTCGTAGTACTTTTGCTCGCGCAGCCAGAACTTGACCGGTACGGGGAAGCCCACCTTCTTGCGCGTTGCCCACTCGTCGGGCAGCGTGCGGTTGGCAGCGTGACGCAGAACGAGCTTGCAGCCTTCTTCGTTAACACGGTAGTTGGCGGGAATGTGCTCGGCAAACTCCATGACCTTCTTGTCCAGGAACGGGACGCGAAGCTCCAGAGAATGCGCCATGCACATCTTGTCTGCCTTGAGCAGGATGTCGCCCGGCAGCCACATGTTCATATCCAGGTATTGCTTCTTAGAAAGCTCGCAGCAGTTGGGAACCTGCTTGTAGTACTCGGCGCACATCTCCGCGGCGTTCTTGCCGGTGTCATAAGCGGGCTTGAGCACCTTGTCGACCTCGGAGGGATCGAACACCTTTGCCTGACCCACATACCAGCGCTCGGGAACTTCGGCGCACTTGGTCAGGAAGTTGTGACCCTTAAAGTAGGGGAGATGCTGAACGAGCGAGCCCAGGGCACGACGCACGCCGAGCGGCACGCGCTTCTTAAAGGAGCGCATCTCGGGGGTGTCCTCGTACCACTCGTAGCCGGCAAACAGCTCGTCGGCACCCTCGCCCGAAAGGACGACGGTAACTTCCTCAGCGGCCATCTGTGCCAGATAGTACAGCGGCACGCTGGACAGGTTTGATTGCGGCTCGTCCATGTGATACTGGATATCGGGCAGTGCATCGAAGAACTCGTCGGCGGTAATCATCTTGCGCACGTTCTTGATGCCCAGCTTGTCGGAAAGCTCGGCAGCGTAGTTGGTCTCGTTGAAGTTCTTGTAATCGAAGCCGACAGAATACGTGGTGTCGGGCATGAGACAGGCGGCAATGTAGCTGGAGTCCACGCCGCCAGAAAGGAACGAGCCCACCTTAACATCGGCGATTCGGTGTGCAGCGACGCTTTCGTGCACGACCTTGTCGCACTCGTCCACGTACTCCTCGAAGGTCTTGGAGTTGTCGTCGGTGAAGTCACAGCTCCAGTAACGCTTGATGTCCATGGTGTTGGTCGTCAGGTCATACGTAAAGCAATGCGCCGGGGCAAGCTTGAACACGCCCTTAAAGAAGGTCTCCTCCGTGGCAGGGAATTGCAGCGTCAGGTAGGGGCGCAGCGCGTCGTGGTTGACGGCCTTCTCAAACTTGGGATGGTCCAGGAAGCTCTTGATCTCGGAGCCAAACAGCAGCGAGCCATCGGATGCCTGGTAGTAATAGAACGGCTTGATACCAAAGATGTCGCGAGCGCCAAAGAGCTTGTTCTTGTTCTGGTCGTGAATCACGAACGCGTACATGCCGCGCAGGCGGTTGACCAGGTCCTCGCCCCACTCCTCGTAACCGTGTACCAGGACCTCGGTATCGGCGTTGCAGTGGAAGGCGTAGCCGGCTGCCTCCAGCTCGGCGCGAAGCTCCTGGAAGTTGTAGATCTCTCCGTTGAAGACAATCGTGACCTTGCCGTCGTCGCTCGACATGGGCTGAGCTCCAGCTTCGGAAAGATCAAGAATCGAAAGACGACGGAAGCCAAGGGCAACGTTGTCGACGATATGCTGGCCGCCCATATCGGGACCACGGTGGATGATGCGATTCATCATAGCCGTGAGAACCAGCTCACTCTGTTCATCTGT
>URAQ01000285.1 GCA_900545875.1 uncultured Collinsella sp. | reverse complement strand
GCTGGTCAACTTGGTGGTCAAGTAAGCGCTGCGCGCAAAGCTGACGCATAAAAGACGAGGGGCGATTCGGTTGGGTCGTCCCTCGTTTTTCATATACCTGCCCTGATGTCTGCGGTCAATTGTCCTATTCTTGTGGAGAAGCTGTGCGCACGCTGACCTGCAGATTCGTACTGTGCTTGCACGTTTCCGCAGCTATTGGTATAGTTTGCTTGCAAATGAAGTTGTAATTGAAAGAAGTGGGGTTTCGGCCCCGCTTCTTTTTTGTATGGATGGAGGTGCCGCAATGGTCAAGACCAAGACCGAGCAGGCGATCATCGACGCGCTCGAGGCCGTCGCTCCCCAGCACGATGTCGATATTGTCGACGTTGAGCTCGTGGGCGCCACCAAGGCCCCCTGCGTGCGTGTGCGTATCGAGGGTGCCGAGGGTCAGAGCCTGTCGCTCAACGACGTCACGGCCAATACCAAGTGGGTCGGCGACGCGATCGAGGAGCTCGACCCCATTTCTTCGAGCTATACGCTCGAGGTGTCGAGCCCGGGCATGGCGCGCCCGCTGCGCCGCCCGAGTGACTTTGCCCGCTTTGTGGGCGAGAACTGTGAGCTCACCTCCACCGCCACCGAGGGCCGTCGCAAGTACGCCGGCAAGATTGCCGCCGCCACCGAGACGAACGTGACCCTCGAGCTCGAGGACGGCGAGTCCGTCATCCTCGATTTCTCTGATGTTAAAAAGTGCAAGTTGAAGCCCACCTACGACTTCAAGCCCGCGAAGGAAGGAAAGTAAGATGGCAGCATCCGACATGATGTCCGCCCTGATGGAGCTTTGCCAGGAGAAGCACATCGACCAGCTCTACTTGATCGACCGCCTGGAGCAGTCGCTCGCCAAGAGCTATGCCGAGATCCTGCATCTTGAGTGGGGCGCCAAGGTGACCATCGACCGCACGACCGGCAAGATCTACGTCTACCGCCTGGAGCCGATCGACGATTCCATGGACGAGGAGGGCAACTTCACCGAGTTCGAGGAGATCGACGTCACCCCCAAGAATACGAGCCGCATCGCTGCCCAGCACGCCAAGGCCGAGATCAACGCCATCGTGCGCAACTCCGCCCGCGAGCAGATCTACGAGGAGTTCTCCGGCCGCATCGGTGACCTCATCAGCGGTACCGTGCTGCAGTCCACGCCCGACTTTACGATCGTCAAGATCCGCGAGGGCGTCGAGGCCGAGCTGCCTCACTTCGACCAGCGCCGCTACCCCGACGAGCGCAACGAGCGCCCTGCCGGCGAGCGCTACCTGCACAACCAGCACATCAAGGCCGTGATCATCGACGTTCGCGACCCCAACTCCAACCTGCAGCCGGTTCGTGGCGAGCACAGCCGTCCGCCGATTGTCATCTCCCGTACTCACCCCGAGCTCATGCGTCGTCTGTTTGAGCAGGAGGTGCCCGAGATCTATGAGGGCACCGTCCAGATCAAGTCGATCGCCCGCGAGCCCGGCCAGCGCTCCAAGGTCGCCGTTCACTCGCTCGACGACCGTCTGGATCCCGTGGGCGCCTGCGTCGGCCCCAAGGGCAGCCGTGTTCGCGCTGTCGTGGGCGAGCTCCGCGGCGAGCGCGTCGACGTCATCCTGTGGGATGCCGATCCTGCCGTCTACGTCGCCAACGCCCTGTCGCCCGCTAAGGTCACCCGCGTCCTCATCGACGAGGAGAAGGCCTACGCCGGAGTCATCGTGCCCGACGACCAGCTGTCCCTCGCCATCGGCAAGGAGGGCCAGAACGCCCGCCTCGCCGCGCGCCTGACCGGCTGGCACATCGACATCAAGTCCGAGACGCTTGCCGCCGACATCCTCAAGAACGTTCCCGTTCACGAGGAGCCCGCCGCCGACTTGATCGGTGACGAGGAGGACGAGGACGTCCGCCGCTGCGAGTACGTGTCCGAGGACGGCATCCAGTGCCGCAACCAGGCTCGTCCCGGCTCCCGTTTCTGCGGTGTCCACGACACCGACGCCTTCGATGATGCGGAGGACCTGATCTAGCGCGCGGTCGCGCCGGGCGGGTCCCGGCGCGTCTCCCACGCTCGTTCAGTCTCTAGGCACCCAAGGTGCCAGAAAGGGTAGGTGAAGTCATATGGCAAAAGTCCGTGTGTCCACCCTGGCCAAAGAGTTCGGCATGACCTCCAAGGAACTGATGGGTCATCTCGCCGAAATGAAGATTCCCGCTAAGTCCGCTTCCTCCACCTTGGAGGACGCTTATGTCGCTATGGTCCGCAAGCAGCTCGCCTCGGTGATCGAGGCCCGCGCCCAGGAAGTCGAGGCCGCCAAGCAGGCCGAGGAGCAGGCAGCTGCCGCCGAGGAGGCCGCACGCGCCGCCGAGGCCGAGCGCGAGCGCATCGCCGCCGAGAAGGCACGTGAGGAGGAGCGCCGCC
>URAQ01000284.1 GCA_900545875.1 uncultured Collinsella sp. | reverse complement strand
GGTGTGGGCGTGGGGTCCACGGCAGCGGAGCCAAAGCTGATGGTGCCCGCGAGCGAGGCCATCTTGCTCTCCCAGCTGTCCTGCCCGATCAGTGCCCTCAGCGCCGCCTCGCACGTGCCCCACTCGGTGTACTTGGTGGCGTGTGCAAAGGTGGGAAAATCGGTCGTGTTGGTAATGATGTAGTTGTTGGTGGCGACGGTATAGGTCTTGGCGGGGTCGAGCGTGCTGCCGTCTTTGGTGAGTGTGGCACTCACAATGCGCTTGCCTTCGGGCTGCGTCCAATCAATCGTCACGTTGATGCCGCCAAAGGAGAGAACGCTGCCAGAGTCATCGCGCCACTTGTACTTGTCTTGCGCCTCCTGCTCGGTGTGACCGGCCGCCACATAAGCCTGCTGAAGCTCGTAGCTGTCGTTGCAATCGTCGCTGATTTGTAGCGAGTGCTCGAGCGCTGCGAGGAAGTCCGCGCCGGTCATGGTCCAGGTCTCCACGGTGTTGCCGTAGGGCGAGATGGCGATGACGTTGCCGGCGGTCACGTTGCCCGCCGCGATGCCGCCGCGGATGCCGCCAGCGTTTTCGATAGCGAGGTCCGCGCCCGTCAGGTCAAGATAGGAGCTGCAAATCACGTGGCCGATGGTCTGGGCCTTGGTGGTGTCGCCCTCCTTGCTGGGACGGAAATCGGTGGTGCGCACCATTTCCCAACCATGCGTGCCTGCGGCGTCCTCGCCGTAGAAATAGTTGGTGGTGGATGTGCCGAGCACCTTGTTCGATTCGTTTTCAAAGTCCTCGTCGAGCGGCTTGATCTTGTTGCGGACGGCTTCAAGGCGGCTTTGGTAGTCGGAGCCCTTGTCGGGGTCTGCCAAAAGGTCGTTGACGTTCTTGGCGGTGTAGAGCTTCTCGTTGCTGTCGTCTGCAGGGACCGTGACCGTGTCGTCGTCGGTCGTCTCGGTGCCATTCGTGTCGTATTTGTACGGAATGGAAAGCAGTCCCACCTCGGCAAAGGCACTGCCCGCCTCGACAACGTGGATTGTCTTGCCGTCGGCTCCCGTCACCTTCTCGTTAAGGTTGATGTGCTCGTGGCCTGCGATAAGGGCATCGACGCCACGGAGTCGCGTGGCAAAGGTCTTGGCGTCGAGCGTGTGCGCGATACACACAACAACATCGCAGCCCTCCTTGCGCAGCTGCTCTGCCTCGGCATTGATGGCGTTCGCGGCACTCGAGAACGACGTACCCGCGACCAGGTCCGCGCGCAGCGAGGATCCCAGCGACTCATCCATGGCACCCACGACGCCGACCTTGATTTTGTAGTCGAATGTGGAGTGATCTTCGCTATCCTCCCAGGTGCGATCGAGCGTCTTCGTGATGCTCGAGCTCCATACGCCGCTCGTAGACTTCGCGTTCGCGCAGAGCATGGCGAAGGGCGTGCCGGTGGTGCTGTAGCCGGTCATGGTGCGGAGTTTGTCCGCACCGTAGCTCCAGTCGTGGTTGCCTGGCGTGGTCGCGTCGTAGCCGTCGGCGTAGAAGGTGTCCATGAGCTCGGCGATGCTCTTGCCCTCGCTCATGGTGGCGAAGGACTGTCCGTGGAAGGTGTCGCCCGCATCGAGCAAAAGATCGGGGACGCTGCTTTGGGCGCTATAGAGAACCGCCAGTCCGTCAAAGCCCACAGTGCCGGTGCCCTTGCTTGCGTTGTAGCTGTACTTGTAGCTGCCGTGGATATCGTTGGTGTGCATGACGGCCACGGAGCCGTCAATAGCGGCGGGCAGGTTTCCCGCGAAAGCGAGGCTTGGGATGCCTGCGAGCGCGCCGGCAAACAACGCGGCGGCCAACGCAAAGCGGGGGAGTCTTTTCATGGCAGTTTCCTTAGTCCTTAGCCAGAATGTCTGCTTGAATATCGGATTATCGACATAATATGCGAAAACCGCCGCAAGGGCGTCTGTCCCTTTGCGGCGGTTTTGACGTTTGCGCAGATAAAACCTACCAAAATAAACCTGTCCCTTTTTGGCAGGTTTTAGCTCAACAGCATGCGGTCGTTGGCGAGCTCGCCTCCCGAGACCTCCTCGAACTTCTGCAGCAGGTCGGCTACGGTGAGCGACTTCTTCTCATCGCCCGCCACGTCGTAGATCACGTGGCCTTCGTGCATCATGATCAGACGGTTGCCCAGACGGATGGCGTCGTTCATGTTGTGCGTGACCATGAGCGTGGTCAGGTGGTTCTCGTCGACGATCTCCTCGGTCAGGTTAAGCACCTTAGAGGCCGTCTTGGGGTCGAGGGCCGCGGTGTGCTCGTCGAGCAGCAGCAGGCGCGGCCTGGTGAGCGTGGCCATCAGCAGGGTGAGTGCCTGGCGCTGGCCACCCGAGAGCAGGCCGACCTTGGCGTTGAGACGCGTGTCCAGACCAAGGTCCAGGCGCTTGAGCAGCTCAACGTACTCATCTTT
>URAQ01000283.1 GCA_900545875.1 uncultured Collinsella sp. | reverse complement strand
CCGAAGCCGTGCGCGCGGGGCTGGTCGAGAACGTCGCCAACTCCATGGACGGCATCGTTTTGTAAGAGCGAGTTAGAGCGCTGTTATGTGCCTCGCGGCCTGCTTCGTGGGGTAGAATCAGAACCGTGTCTTGGTACCGCCCGGGCGGTACCATTCTTTTGGTATTCATTCACTATGAGAGGAAGCGCTATGGACCGCTCCGAAATCTTCGACAAGATCGCCGAGGTCGCTGCTGACGTTCTGGGCGTCGATGTTGCCGAAATTAGCGAGGAGACCACCTTTGACGACCTCGATGCCAACTCGCTCGAGCGCCTGCAGCTGGTTACGGCTATCGAGGACGAGTTCAACCTCGAGATCGATGACGAGACCCTGCTCTCGCTCAACTCTGTCGCCGACGCCGTCGACGCGATCGAAAACGCCAGGGAGGCCTAGGTCTTGGCTTTGTCTGAACGACTTACGCGTGCCCAGGAAATCCTGGGCCATGAGTTCAATAATAAGGTGCTGCTGCGCGCGGCGCTTACGCATCCCTCGGCAGTCGAGGGCCAGCCGGTTTCTGCCAGCTATGAGCGCCTTGAGTTCTTGGGCGATTCCATTTTGGGCGCCGTCGTCGCCCGTTCGCTCTTTGAGTCCTATCCGGAGTTTGACGAGGGCAAGCTCACGCGCCTGAAGGTGTCGCTTGTCTCGGGCGCCACGCTGTCCGAGGTTTCTCACGAGTTGGGCATCGACGACATCATCATCTTTGGTGCCTCCGAGACCGGTACCGGTGCGCGCGGCCTGCATTCGGCGCTCGAGAACGTCTACGAGTCGCTCGTGGGCGCGCTGTACCTGGACGCCGGCTGGGATGCCGCAGCGGAGTTTATCCACCGTACGCTTAAGCCGCATTTGGCTTCCGAGCGTGCCGAGCACCCCGCGAACCCCAAATCGTTCTTGCAGGAGTGCGTGCAAGCCGACGGTCACGAACCCCCGGCGTATAAGCTCGTTGGCTCCGAGGGCCCGGCGCATGCGCCCACCTTTACCGCCGTGGTGTTGATCGATGGTATTCGCCAGGGTCGCGGCTCCGGCTCCTCAAAGAAGGAAGCCGAGGGAGCCGCTGCACTCGAGGCACTTGACCGCATGGGCTACACCACCAACGGCGTGATTCTCAATAAGAAGCACGTGTAAGCGAGGAACCGTGTATCTCAAGTCCCTCACGCTCAAAGGGTTCAAGTCGTTTGCCGACCGCGCCCATATGACGTTTGAGCCGGGCCTGACCGTCATCGTCGGTCCCAACGGCTCGGGAAAATCGAACATCTCTGACTCGATTCTGTGGGTCCTGGGCGAGCAGAGCGCCAAGCAGCTGCGCGGCCAGGCCATGGAGGATGTCATCTTCTCGGGCTCGTCAGCGCGCAAGCCGGTGGGTGTCGCCGAGGTCACGCTGGTGCTCGATAACTCGGACCATATGCTGCCCGTCGACTTTGACGAGGTCGCCATCACCCGTCGTATGTATCGCTCGGGCGAAAGCGAGTACCTCATCAACTCGAGTCCGTGCCGCCTGATGGACATTCAGGACATCCTGCACGATTCGGGCCTGGGTAAGGATACGCATTCCATCATCAGCCAGGGCAAGCTCGACGCCATTTTGCAGAGCCGCCCCGAGGAGCGCCGTGCCCTCATCGAGGAGGCCGCCGGCATCTCCAAGCACAAACGCCGCAAGGAGCGTGCGCTCAAAAAGATTAAATCGATGGACGAGCACTTGACCCGTGCCCGCGACATCAATAAGGAAATCGCCCGTCAGCTGCGGCCGCTGGAGCGTCAGGTCGATCGCGCGCGCAAGTACAAAGAGCTGTCCTCTCGCGCGAACGAACTTACGCAGATGCTGGCCGTCGACGAGCTTCGTTCGCTGCAGTCGCAGTGGAACGACTTGGAGAGCCGCTCCAAGGAAGGCGCCGCCGAGCTGGAGCTTGCGCAGTACCGCATGGGCGAAAAGGAGCGCGAGCTCGAGAAGCTCCAGGTTATGCTCGAGGAAAAGGGCCTGTTTGTGGGCGACCTGGGCGAGCAACGCCGCCATATGCAAGATGTGGTCGGCCGCATTAACTCCGACATGCGCCTGCTCGAAGAAAAGGGCCACAACATGGTGTCGCGCCTGTCTGACATGCGCGGTCAGATTTCGAGCTCCGAGCATCAGCGTCGTCGCGTGGTCGAGGAGCTTGAGGACGCGCGTGCGCAGCTTGAGGAAGTGACCGGTGCGCACAGGCAGGCCCAGGAGGACGTCGACGCCGCTGGTCCTGCCGCCGCCGAGCTCCACGAGCGGCGCGTGGCGCTCGACAATCAGATTTCGAAGCTTACGCGCGAACAACGCGATGTGCAGCGCGTAGCCGATAACGCCGCGCTCGAGCTCGCCAAGGTGAAGGATTCCTTGAGCAATGCCGAGGTCGAGGACAACATGTATGCCTCGCGCCTGGAG
>URAQ01000282.1 GCA_900545875.1 uncultured Collinsella sp. | reverse complement strand
TCGAACACTGCGAACGCCGTGGGCGCCTTTATCGCGCAGGGAGCCTCGGCCATGCGCGAGATGAACGCCGCGAAGAAGGCACTCGCCGATGCCCGCGACCACCTGGCAGAGTTGGAGCAGCGCATTTCCGATCAGGCCGAGGAGCTCGAGACACGCCAGGATATCGCAGGCCGTTACGACCAGATTGTCGCCGACCAGCGCCAGGCAATCGCCACGGCACAAAAGACCGCTGCGGCCGCCGAGATTGACCGCGACGCCCACGCCGCCAAAGCGAATGAGCTCAAGGGCCAGCTCGAGCAAATGAAGGCAGAAGATGATGCAGCCGAGCGTCGCCTGAAGGCTGCACTCGATGCCGTCGAGGCTCGCGAGGCGAGTTCACGCGAAACCGGTAACCGCCTGGTTCGTCGACTCGAAGATTCCAAGCGCATTCGCGACAAGGTGAAGGCCGAGCGAGACGCCGGCATTGCGGCCGCACAACAAACCGTCGACGCCACGCGCGCCCAGCTCGAGACGCTGCGTCATGAGTATGCCGAGCTGCAACGCAATCCCTCGGCAAATCCCGCCAACTATACGGTGCGCACCAGCGAGCTCTCGATGCAGATCTCCGACACGGCAGATGCCCTGCGAAAAGCCGAAGAAGATGTCCCGCGCGTGACCGCCGACCTTGAGCACTCGCTCGCCGCAGCCGAGCAGGCCGTCGAACAGGCACAGGCCCCCATCGCCGATGCCAAGCGCGCACACCAGGCCGTGACGACCGAGGCGGATGCCGCACGCGACGAACTTCAGACGGCCAAGACCGCCGCTACGACACGCCAGCGCGAACTGCGCGAGAAGATTGCCGCGCAGGACAAGGCGCGTCGAGAGCAGGAGCAGGCCATCGCCAACGCCCAGGCGGACGCCGCACATGCGCAGTCGATTATCGAACAGGCAACCGAGGTGCACGACCACCCAGAGATCACTGAGTCGCTTGCAGGATCCTTGGCCCGAGACAAAGCCGAACACGCCGAGACCGAGCGAGAAGTCGCCCAGCTCGAGGCCACCGAGGACGCGGTGCGCGAGCGTACCCGCGACTCACGCATCAAATTCACCGGCGCCATCGTCTGCATCGTCGCCGCAATCCTGGTGATCATCCTGATCTGGCTGTTCGCGAGCAAGTAAACCAGCCGCCAAAAAACGCTCAACGCAGTTGCGGTGAGATAGTTCCTGTTTAGCCCTCAAAAAGCCAATTCAAGAACTATCTCACCGCAACTTATTAGATTGATGCAAGGTAGTCGTTTAAGAACGTCCCCAATGACTACACCGATGTTTTGTTGACAACCAAAGAAATGCCGGTGTTTTGGCAACGACAGCGAGCGGGTCGCATTTGAGACAAGGTGACGTGAAACGAAAGGGCGCTGACCTTCTGGTCGCGCCCTTGAAGTTGAACGTCAGATTGTCCAAATGCGGCCCGCGCAGCGTCGACCGGTTACGGCGTTTGTAAAACGCCGTAACCTACTGAATGAGCATCGCGTCGCCAAAGCTGAAGAAGCGGTAACGCTCTTCGATGGCGGCGGCGTAGGCATCCATAATCTGGTCGCGGGTGGCAAGTGCGCTTACGAGCATCATGAGCGTGGAGCGCGGCACGTGGAAGTTCGTGATCAGCGCGTCGACCACGTGATAGGTCGAGCCGGGCATAAGGTAGAGCTGCGTTGTCGCGTTCTCGCGCACCACGATGTCGCCGCGGCCGAGCGTGTCGGCCCCGTCCTCGCGGCCCTCAAAATAGCGCGCCGTCACGGCCGGATCGGACACCGGCGCGTCCGCGTCAAACGCGCTTTCGAGCGAGCGCACCGCGGTGGTGCCGACGGCGATCACACGATGGCCCTCGGCCTTCGCCTTGTGCACGGCATCGACAACCTCCTGCGACACGTGGTAGCACTCGGTGTGCATGACGTGCTGCGTAGGGTCGTCCTCCTCCACCAAGCGGAAGGTATCGATGCCCACCTCGAGTTCGACGGCGGCAAACTTGGCACCCTTGGCCTCGATGGCAGCCATGAGCTCGGGCGTAAAGTGCAGACCAGCCGTGGGAGCGGCGGCCGAGTGCTCCTCCTTCATGGCGTAGACGGTCTGGTACTTCTCGGGATCGCCCTCGTAATCGGTAATGTAGGGCGGCAGCGGCACGTGACCGGCAGCGTGGATGGCCTCGTCGAGCGTGCGCGGGTCGCCGGCGGCATTGCAACCGGCCGGCTCAAAACGCACCAGACGGCCGCCGCGGCTATCGGTGACAAAGTCGACAACCTCGGCCGTCAGCACCACGGGAGCCCCCTCGGGCGCATGGGCACCACCGGCGCGATACTCAATATGAGCACCGGGCTTCAGGCGCTTGCCCGGCTTGACCAAGCACTCCCAAACATGGCCCAGCGGATCCACGTCCTCGCGGCGCTTGAGCAGCAGCGTCTCGACCACGCCGCCCGAGCCGGCT
>URAQ01000281.1 GCA_900545875.1 uncultured Collinsella sp. | reverse complement strand
CCGAAGAGCACTTAATGTGCTCTTCGTGCGAGCCAGGACTGTAGAGCAGCAAACATAACCAAGCCCCACCGGGCAACCGTCAGGTTAGGCTACTTCGCGGCGCCGGGGATGCCGTGGGAGGTTTTTGCGGTTTTGGCTCCGTTTACGATGGCGGTTTCCAGGGCCCTTACTGCGAGCATGCCCAGCAGGTCTAGGGGAACGGCGGCGCTTGCCTGGGCGCCCAGTTTGCCGCTGGCGAGGGTGTAGATGGTGTCGCCGTCGTTGGTGGTGTGTGTGGGGCGGATGGCGTGTGCGTAGGCGTCTGCGGCCATCTGGGAGACCTTGGTGGCTTGTGCCTTAGTGAGTTCCACGTTGGTGACGATGCAGCTGATGGTGGTGTTGGTGCGATCGAGCGGCATCTGCATGGATCCGGCGGCGGCAAAGGCTGCGAGCTCCATGTCGATGATCTGGTCGCTATCGGCTGCGGCGCGCATGCCGGCGACCCACTCACCGGTGAAGGGGTCAACGATATTTCCGCAGGCGTTAACCGAGACCACGGCACCCACCTTGACGGGGCCGAGCGCCACGGCGGCGGCGCCAAGGCCTGCTTTCATGCAGGTGGCAGGTCCCATGAGCTTGCCCACCGTGGCGCCGGTGCCGGCTCCAACGTTGCCCTGCTCAAGCGTGGTGGGGGTGTTATCGAGCGCCTCGCGCACGGCGGCGATGCCGGCATCGATGTCGGGACGCACGGTGGGGTCGCCATAGGCGAGGTCGAAGATGCAGCTGGAGCATACGATGGGTACCTGCGTGGGGCCGACGGGCAGGCCGATGCCGCGGCTCTCGAGCTCGCGGGCGACGCCGCTTGCGGCCTCAAGGCCAAAGGCCGATCCACCCGAGAGGCAGACGGCGTGGACCTTGTCGACGGTGTTCTCGGGGCGCAGCAGGTCGGTCTCGCGTGATGCTGGGGCACCGCCACGAACGTCAACGCCGCCGGTGGCGCCTTCGGCGGCCACGATTACGGTGCAACCGGTACCGGCCTCCTCGTCCGTATAGTTGCCAAAGCAAAAGCCATCGACATCGCAAACGTCAATGGCTTCAAGCAGTGTGTCCATGTTTTCTCCTATCGGTTTTCCGCCGGGCCTTATGCCCGGTCGGGATCCGTACGGTACGGCAAAATTGTAGGCGCTGGGGGATACCCAGCGCCAGATGCAATTACGAGAGTTTTTGAATCGCGCGTGCGACGCGTGCGATGGGCAGGCCCACCACGTTGTAGAAGTCGCCCGAAATATCGTGCACGAGCATGCGTCCGCCGACACCCTGAATACCGTAGGCGCCGGCCTTATCCATGGGCTCGCCCGAGGCGACGTAGTGTTCGATCTGCTCGTCAGTGAGCTCATAGAACGTCACGTCGGTCACATCGACAAAGGATAGGCTCTCGGCGGCATGCGGGGCGGCAGTGTCGCCGGCCTTAACGATGCAGACGCCGGTCGCGACCTGGTGCGTGCGGCCCGAAAGCTCACGGAGCATAGTGCAAGCCTCGTCCTCGTTTGCCGGCTTGCCTAAAATCTTGCCATCGAAGGTGACGATCGTGTCGGCCGCGACGGTCAGCTCGGTGGGCTCGGCATGCTCGGCAGCGACAGCAGCGGCTTTGGCCCGTGCCAATCGCTCGACAAGCGTGAGCGGCGCCTCGTCGTCAAACGGCGTTTCATCGATATCGGCAGGGATGATGCGGATGTCATAGCCCGCCTCGCGCATCAGCTCGATGCGGCGCGGCGATTGCGAAGCCAAAATCATAGCTGGATGCCCTCTGCGACCTTCTCGACAGCCTTATCGCCGGCGAGGGTGCGAAGCAGCTCAAGCGCAAAGGGGAGCGACTGGGCCATGCCACTGGCGGTGATGATGTTGCCGTCCTGCGTGACCTTCTCGCCGGTATAGGCTCCCTCGGGGAAGCTCTTCTCAAAGCCGGGGAAGCACGTGGCGTGGCGCCCCTCGAGCAGGTCGAGCTCGCCCAAGATAAACGGGGCGGCGCAGATGGCGGCAACGTGCTTGGTCGCGGCGAACTCGCAGACCACATCGCAGACGCGCTGATCGGCGCGCAGATTGGTGGCGCCGGGCAGACCGCCGGGCAGCACAACGCAGTCGTACTCGTCAAAGTTGATCTCATCAAAGAGCGCATCGCAGGTCACGGGGATCTGCAGCGAGCTGACGACCTCACGCGTGGGCATGATAGAGACGAGCGTGGCACGCACGCCGCCGCGACGCATGACATCGACCATGGTCAAGCATTCAATAGTTTCAAAGCCATCGGCGGCGAGAACGGCAACGCTGGGCATGAGGGTTCCTTTCATAGGCGGCATACGATTAGCCGTCTTATACCCCGAAGACCTCCGCTTGCCACGCTCGATTTCCCAATGATTTTTCTGAGCAATGATTAAGTGGCTAGTTGCGCCTAAGGTGGACGACGGTCTCGCAGTGGAAGGTTT
>URAQ01000280.1 GCA_900545875.1 uncultured Collinsella sp. | reverse complement strand
GGCATCGTCTACAACGGTCGCGAAGTTATACGTTGGCGTACCGTCGGAGCGGAAGATGACAAAGTCGTCGAGCTCCTTGGCGTCGAAGGTCACCTCTCCGTGGACGGCGTCGTGGATGACGACGTCGCCGCGGTCCTCGGGCACCTTGATGCGCAGGACGTAGGACTCCCCGGCCTCGATGCGGCGGCGGGCCTCCTCGGGATCAAGATCGCGGCAACGGCGCTGATAGCCCTGGAAGGGGTCCTTGCGCTCCTGCGCGGCCTTGCGGTCGGCGTCGAGCTGCCCCTTGGTGCAGAAGCAGGGATAGGCCTTGCCCTCGTCCCAAAGCTTCTGGGCGGCCTGCTTGTACAGGTCCAAGCGCTCGGTCTGGGCGTAGGGGCCAAAATCGCCGCCCACCTCGGGACCCTCGTCCCAGTCCAGGCCCAGCCAACGCATGGCGCGCAGGATGATCTGCGTGTTCTCGTCGGTGGAGCGGGTGGGGTCGGTGTCGTCGATGCGCAGGATGAACGTGCCGCCGTTAGCACGGGCGAAAGCCCAGTTATAGATAGCGGTGCGGGCGCCGCCAATGTGCAGCTTGCCCGTCGGTGAGGGTGCAAAGCGGACGCGAACGTCTGATGCCATGGAAATCTCCTCGATTGCAGGATGGATGTCTAACCGCACCAGTATAAAGCATCAAAGCAACCTCCGCACAAAGGGCACCGACCTACTCATTGGGGATACTCATTGGGGACAGACTTAAATGACCAGTCATTGGGCAACCTGTCGGCACTTAGGAAGGCTGGTCATTTAAGTCTGTCCCCAATGAGTAGGTGCGGAAAGGGTGTGAATGTTTGATTTACGCGCTATGATGTGCCCTTGCATAGAGAGCCCGGCGGAATGGTAACGGTCGCCGGGACACGTTTTTGAAAGGACAATCATGTCAGAAGAACTTCGTTCCATCCCGCCCCAACACGGGTCCTTTGTTTTTACGTCGGAGTCGGTGACCGAAGGTCATCCCGATAAGATCGCTGACCAGATCAGCGACGCCGTCCTCGACGCAATCCTCGCCAAAGAAATAGAGCTCCAGGAGCAGGGTTACATCGCCCCCAACGGCGTGCCTGCCAACGTGGAGAACGTCCGCTGCGCCTGCGAGACCCTCGTGACCACCGGCACCGTCATCGTCGCCGGCGAGATTCGCACCCAGGCCTACGTCGACGTACAGGAAATCGCCCGCGGTGTTATCCGCCGCATTGGCTACAACCGTGCCAAGTTCGGTTTTGACTGCGACACCTGCGGCGTTATGAGCCTCATCCACGAACAGTCACCCGATATCGCCCAGGGCGTTGACGAGTCCTTCGAGACCCAGACCGGCGCTACCACCGACCCGATCGACCTGATCGGTGCCGGCGACCAGGGCATGATGTTCGGTTATGCCTCCAACGAGACCAAGACCCTCATGCCCATGCCGCACTACTTGGCGAGCCGCCTAGCCGAGCGCCTGGCCGCCGTGCGTCACGACGGCACCCTCGCCTATCTGCGTCCCGACGGCAAGACCCAGGTCACCGTGCGCTACGAGGAAGGCAAGCCCGTCGAGGTCACGACCATCGTCATCTCCACGCAGCACGCCGCCGAGATCGAGGACATGGGCAAGATCAAGGCCGACCTCATCGAGCACGTCATCACCCCGGTCATGGCCGCCGAGAACATGCCGTGGGACAACGCGGACATCTACGTGAACCCCACCGGTCGCTTTGTCGTGGGCGGCCCCATGGGCGACACGGGCCTCACCGGCCGCAAGATCATCGTCGACACCTACGGCGGCTACGGCCGTCACGGCGGCGGTGCCTTTAGCGGAAAGGACTGCACCAAGGTTGACCGCTCCGCCGCATACGCCGCGCGCTGGGTCGCCAAGAACGTGGTCGCCGCCGGCCTGGCCGACCGCTGCGAAGTCGAGCTTGCCTACGCCATCGGCGTTTCCAAGCCCCTCTCAATCATGGTCGACACCTTCGGTACCGCACATGTTGCCGAGGACAAGATCGTCGAGGCCGTAGAGAAGACCTTCGACCTGCGCCCGGGCGCGATCATCCGCGACCTGGACCTGCGCCGCCCCATCTACGAAAAGACGGCAGCCTACGGTCACTTCGGCCGAGAAGACGCCGACTTCACCTGGGAGAAAACCGACCGAGTCGAAGAACTCAAAGCAGCCTGCGGCCTGTAATTAAGAACCGCTAAGGTCACAACAACATATGCACTTTCAAAAGAAGTACCGGTTCCAACCGGTACTTCTTTTTTATTTAACCGGTAGCGAAGATGAGCCGACCTGGGACATGGAATAGGTCACAGGCCGATAAATTTTGCAGTATAGCAACTCCAACCATGTATCCTTAGTCCCGAGGGGCGGGGCATAAGGTCGATCGCGAGTTCCGCACGAGCCGGAGGCCACTTAATGTGGCCTCCGTGCGAGCAGGACTGTCCGAGCAGGCGACCTT
>URAQ01000279.1 GCA_900545875.1 uncultured Collinsella sp. | reverse complement strand
GGTCGACGTCACCGACCCCGAGCCGCTGCCCGCGACAAGCCCGCTGTGGGATGCACCCAACATGCTCATCACGCCGCACGTCTCCGGCTGGTTCCACCTGGCAGCCACGCTCAACAATGTGGTCGACATTGCCGCGGAGAACCTGCGTCACCTGCAAGTCGGCGAAACTTTACGTTGTTGGATCGAACACTAGAAGGACGTCAGGTAGTTTCTTGCGTCTACTACACTCATTGCTGCGACGGGTGCGTGTGAACAGAGTTTGGCATCGTTGGTGACCAGAAGGTCTGCCTTTGCGCGCATTGCTGCCGCAATGATTAAATCGTCTTCGTAATCGCTATGGAGCTTACGCTGCTTGCTCGCCATCCATATGTCACTCAGGTCGCAGGGTACCGGCGTGGCAAGTTGCGACAACACGTCGAGGCAATCCCATGCAAGTGATGTCGCCGCCACGGCGGCATCTTGGGATAGCGAGCCATGCTCGCGCCGATACCACGCCTTATGTTCGCTCGAAATCAAATAGAACAGATCTTTGGACGATGTCGCCGCATACAGCAAATCCACCTGCGCCGTGCATGCATCGCGTAAAAACTCAATCGCCACCGAACGACCACGTCGTGAGGGAATGAAGTAATCGAGCCACACGTTGGTGTCAACCAAGATGCGCCTTGGAGTCTCACTCATAGAGCCAGCTCATCTCCTCGCCGTAGCGATCCGCGTAGGCGTTCCGTTTGAGTTCTTCATCGCCCGAGGGCTGAGCCTTGACCATATCGATTCCCGACTCACGGCAAGCGGCAGCGAACAGCTTCGACCCCTGATCCATGAGCTCGAGCTTACGTTTAGCGGCCTTTTCGCGCTCGCGCTGTTCCGCCCGGGCACGACCGGGCGAAAGGATGTCCCGGAGCGCGCCGGGCCGATCAGCCAGCGACGCTGCAAGCCGCCAGAGCGCTCGCACCGCCTGGCTCGGCGTCATACCGGCCCTGGAGAGAGCGGCGTCCCCACTCCTTTTAAGATCGGCATCGAGACGTACGTTGATCTGAGCGGCTGTTGTGGTCATGACCTCTCCTTAATACTTTATAATCATCATAAAACTCTATGGTAGATACGTAAAGCATGTATAGCATTTATAAGCATTAGCCGTACTCTGTACACAAAAAGCCGCCGAGGCACACTGCACCTCGGCGGCTACGTATCACCGATCTAGTTCGGTTTCACCCTTTGCATTCGTCCAGATAAAACCTGCCAAAATAAACCTGTCCCTTTTTGGTAGGTTTTAGAGCTCCACGCTTTCGGCGCCGTTGATGTTGAGGTTGCGCTCGTAGAAGGCCGTGAGGGCGCGGATGGCACACATCACGTCGCGCACGCCGCCGGTCTCGTAGCTCGAGTGCATGGCCAGCTGCGGCAGGCCCACGTCTACGGCGTGCATGCTCGCCTGCATGTTCGACAGGTTGCCCAGGGTGGAACCGCCGGCCATGTCGCTCTTGTTGGCGAAAGCCTGCGTTGGCACGTCGGCGTCATCGCAGATGGCCTGGAACACCGCGCGGCTAAAGGCATCGGTGCAGTAGTGCTGGTTGGCGGCTTCCTTGATGACGATGCCGCCGTTGAGCACAACCTGATTGCGGGCGTCGCACTTCTCGGCGTGGTTGGGGTGCACGGCATGTGCGTTGTCGCAGCTCGCGAGCATCGATGCGGCAAGGGCGCGATGGTACGACTCGTCGTCAAAGCCCAACGATCCGTTAATGCGGCGCAGTGCATCGGCCAAGAACGTCGACATGGCGCCTTGCTTGGTCTCGGAGCCAACCTCCTCGTTATCGAAGCAGCAGAAGACCGAAACATCGTGCGCGTTCTCGGCACCCAAAAATGCCTGCAGCGAGGTGTAGGCGCAGGCCAGGTCGTCAAGCTTGGGCGTCGAGATAAACTCGTCGGCCCAGCCCCAAATGCGCGCATCCTGGCGGTTGACCAGGAACAAATCGCGGCCCAGAATTTGCTCGGGCTCAACGTCCAGCTCTTCGGCAATCAGGGCATCAAAATCTCCCTGCTTGAGTTCGCCGGCGCTGATGAGCGGGCACAGGTCAACAGCTCGGTTGGGAGCAAAGTCCTCGTTAACGCCGCGGTTCATGTGGATAGCAAGGCTCGGGATAATAGCGACCTCGCGCTCGGTGGCAAGCAGACGGCTCTCAATACGGTCGCCTTCGCGCACCAGCACACGGCCCGCAAGCGCCAGCGGGCGATCGAACCAGGTGTAGTCGATCATGCCGCCGTAGGCCTCGGTGTTCAGGCGCAGCGTCTCGCCCGCGCCGTCGAGCTCGGGCACGGCCTTGACCTTAAACGTCGGAGAATCGCTGTGCGACGCCGTGAGCTGAAAATGGTAGTCGCCGGCAACGCCGTCCTCGCCCCACGTAGCAGCCAGGTCCTCGCCCACCTTAAAGGCAACAACGCTCGAGGTGTTGCGCTGCGTGTAATAGCGACCGCCCGG
>URAQ01000278.1 GCA_900545875.1 uncultured Collinsella sp. | reverse complement strand
TTAACGACTACCGCGACGAGGACGGCATGTCGTTTGTAAAGCTCAAGGTGGGCGCTGGACATCCGTTTGCCGGACGCTCGCTCGCGGACATTGGCAGCGCCACAGATATGCTCGTGGTCCTGGTGCTGCGCGACGGTGCGCACCCGGTACTGCCCAATGGCGACACCGTGATCCGGGAAGGCGATCTGCTGGTGATGGCCGCCCCAACGTTCGAAGAGCGTGCCGAGGTTACACTGCGCGAGGTCACCGTGACACCCCACGGTCGCTGGGCCGGCCAGCGCCTGTGCGATGTGTCGCAAGGCAAGCATCCGTTTATTGTGGTGATGCTCAAGCGCGAAGGCCAGACGATCATCCCCGATGGCAACACCCTAATATACGCCGGCGACGAAGCCGTCATTGCCACGCTGGCGTCGTAGCAGCCCGTCCCAAATTAGCTGCCCCCATCCCTCTTCAGCTACTAGCTGTCACCCACGGCAAAGTCGCGGAGGTCGAGGCCCTCGCGTTCGGCTCGGGCCAGGAGCTCTTGGGGCGACTCGTCCTCGATATCCACCACGTCGAGCAGGGCGGCGGGAAAGTCCACGCCGGCCGCACTCCCCGCGCGATTGAGCAAGCTCTCGTGCAGCTGACCTACATCGACATTGATTTTAATGCCGCAGCTTCCCACCGGGTAACCGCTGTTGATTAATCGAGCACCATAAATGAGATGCACTAAATCTCAGACAACGCCATAATTAAACATTGGCCATCAGGGGGGTTGCGGACAATGGACAAGCTCAATGCCATGACGGAACAAGTCAGAGATTTTTGTGATGCGCGCGATTGGCGCAAATATCACACGCCAAAAGAGCTCGCCATCGGCATGGCAACCGAAGCCTCCGAACTGCTGCAGCTTTTCCGCTTTATGAGCGACGAGCGCATTGCAGAAATGTTCGATAACCCTGATCAGCGCCAAGCCATCGAAGACGAAGTCGCTGACACGCTCCTCTTTCTCCTGCGTTTCGCCGACCTAAACGGAATCGACCTCCCAAAGGCGCTCTCGTCCAAACTCAAACGCAATGGCGAGCGCTATCCCGTCGACACCAGCTCCAGCGAATATAGAAAGGCGGACCACCATGAGTAACGAGTTCGCCCTTCGGCAATACACGCTTCCCCTGCCCCAGCCCTTCGAGACAAGCAAATCGCTGCAAGACTTTGGCACGCCAAAGCCAGGGTCGCACCACGACGAAAGCTGGCCTGTTCTCTACATCCTGACCAACAGCAAAAACAAAACGGCGTACATCGGTCAAACGACCAATTATCGACGCCGCATGAAGCAACACGCCGCAAACGTGGACAAAGACTTCGACCGGACCCTTCTGATTGACAACCCAACCTTCAATCAATCAGCAACATTTGAGTTTGAGAATCGACTTATCGAGCTGTTCTGCGCTGACGAAAAATACCAAGTAACCAACGCCAACAATGGCTATGCCCAGTTCGATTATTTTGAGCGACCTCAGTATCGCCAGAAGTTCAGAGACCTCTGGACGAAGCTTCGCGAAGAGAACTATGCGATCCACCCCATCGAAGAGCTCGAGAACACTGACCTGTTCAAATTCTCGCCCTTTAAAACGCTCACGCCCGATCAATACGAAACGATTGAGGCGATTTACAGGCGGCTCGAGCAAGAGCATGAAGACATTAAACACGGCGGTCCCAAGAAAGAGCGCGTAACCGTCGTGAACGGCGCGCCGGGAACAGGCAAAACAATCCTCGCCATCAGTCTCATGTTCAAAATCAAAAATGAGCCGAACCTTTCCGGTCTGCGGGTCGGCTTCGTGACGCCCATGGAGTCTCTGAGCAAGACGCTCAAAAAACTCACGCACTTCCTCCCCGGGCTAAAGCCCGGCGACATCCTGAGCCCCAGCGATGTCACAAAAAACGATCGGTATGACATCTTGCTTGTCGACGAGGCGCACCGACTGGGAAACTACTTGACCGCCGGCGCCGGCATCGGAGCTTTCTACAACACATGCGAACGACTCAACTTGCCGCGCACGAGTAACCAGGTGGATTGGATTTTCAAATGCTGCGACAAGGCGTACCTGTTCTATGACCCCAAACAGCAAGTCCGCGCATCGGGACTCAACCGAGATGGCCTTGAGCAGCGACTCAACCAACTCGAAGAAGCTGGCATCGAGACCGAAGAATTCAACTTGAGTACCCAAATGCGTGTGCGTGGCGGCGATGAGTACCTCGATTTCGTCTACGACCTGCTTGATAACAAAGCGTACATGCATGCCGGCATGAAGTTTGATGAGCTCTTTGCCTCTCAGCCTTACGACTCGCAAGCCGGCGATCCTGACAGTGATATCCCCAGGTACCAGTTTGGCATAGTCGACCGGTTTGAAGATTTCTGCTCCCTACAGCAGGCCAAAGAAAAAGAAGTTGCCTTGATTATCGACTTCATCCGAACACTTCCCACATTCATCCGTACATGTACG
>URAQ01000277.1 GCA_900545875.1 uncultured Collinsella sp. | reverse complement strand
ATGACCTCGGTCGCCCCTGCGCGAAACAGCCCCTCGATATCCGACGGATCGAGTGCTTCTATCAACACGACCACGCGACTCACGCGGCCTTCGGCCGTCAGGCGCGCAACAGTCTTGCGCACATCTTCGGTATCGAACAGAGACGCCGCGATGATGGCAGCCCCGCGGCGCGACGGAAACGCCCGCGCCATGGAAATCAGCCCGTCCAGGTCACCCACGCGAAGCACCTGTGCACCCGCATCACGGCCCTCGACTTCCCGCTGCAACAGCCCGTAATCGCCGCACGCGCAGCACGCAAGCCAGATCGCCTTCATCACTCGTCGCCTCCGCTCTTTTTGCCGCGCGCCGTGGCGGGAATCGTCAAGCTGACCGTTCCCTTGCCCGATGCCCCCAGCAGTTCCTTGACGTCTTCGGGGTCAGCCGCCAGCGTCACCCATTCGATCTTGCCCTCGCGCGTGGCACCGGAATTCTCACTGGTATCGATCACGTGCGCGCCGCACAGTCGATCGGTTACGCCATCTTTTTGCACGTACACGTCCACATAGCTGCCCACGCCCGTGGCACCGCCGACCGAGTGCTCGGCATCGACCGCCACCGAAACGGCGACCTTGCCCTTAGGCACCTCGAGCTTGTGGCTCTCGGCCTTGGTGTAGACATTGCAGATCACGGCGTTTTTGGGAATACGCGAAGTCGTCACGTCGCCGCGCACCTGGCGCAGCTCGGTCGCCGCGTCACGCGGCAGCAGGCTCGTCAGCCATTCCTGGGTTATGACATTGGTCTCATCGAGGGTCTCGCCCACATCGATATCGCGCGCCGCGACGCATACCTCGACGCGATCGCCACCGTACTTGGCCAAGGTCTCAGCCTGGACCTGTTCGGCTTGCGAGCGGATCGACGAGCCGTAAACCATGCAGAGCAGAGCAGCGAGCACGCCCGCGACCAGACTGATGGCGATGCGTTTGCTCTTGTTCACGGCCGCTCCTCTCATGGCAGTGCCGGGCGAATGCCCGTACCACCATTGTCTGGGCGGTCAGAGTGCAAAGCGGCGCAATCGCGATCTTGATTTTCGATGTCAAACCAATCGCTGACCAAAAGCTGACCAGTCCGTCAAGCTCGTGGCAAGGTTTTGGTCAGCACGTCAGCAAACTGCATGTTTCGAGGCTTTTCCGCAGCAAAAAAGCCGTCTCCCAAACAGTTGGGAGACGGCTGTCATAGGAAAAATCAATTACAGATGAACATCGGGATCGAGTATTTGAGCGCTCACGCGCATGGATGACGCCAGGTTTTGGAACGTTTCCAGCCGCAGGCTGTCGATCTGCCCGGCGTCCTCGGCCTCGCGAACGGCGCAGCCCGGCTCATGGGTATGTGTGCAATCGCCAAACCGGCATGCGCGCGATGCCTCGACAATCTCGGGGAAGGCGCGCGCCAGACCCCGCTCGTGACCCACGAGCGGTAGACTGCGCAGGCCCGGGGCATCGGCGATCACGCCGGCGTCGCCCGGCAGCGCCACCATCACGCGCGCGACGGTAGTGTGACGGCCCTGGTCGTCGCGTTCGCGCACACCGCCGGTCGCCAACGCATCGTGGCCCAGCAGTGCATTGAGCAGCGTCGACTTGCCGGCACCCGACTCGCCCAGAATCATGGCGCAGCTCCCGGCAGGCACGCAGGCACGGACCTCGTCCAGGCCGCGGCCCTCGGCAGAGGACGTCACGATCACGCGCACGTCCGGACCCACCAGGCGGCGCACGCGGTCCAGATCGCGCTCGAGCTCCTCGGCATCGCAGCGGTCAGCTTTGGTAAGCACCACCACCGGCTCGGCATCGCAGTCAAGCGCCAACACCAGCGAGCGCGCCACGCGGTCGAGCAGTACCTCGCCGGCACCGAGCGCCTGCACGATTAGCACGCTATCCACGTTGGAGCAGAGCACCTGGCGCTCTCCGCGGGCACGGCCGCGCCAACGCTCAAAGCTCGTACGGCGCGGCAGCACGCACTCAATCACGCCCATATCGTGCCCGGGAGCGCGGCGCACCGCCACACGGTCGCCCACGGCAGGCAGCAGGACCTCGTCCTCGCCGCGCGACTTGGCAAACCCCACGGCATGCTCGGCGCGAAAGGTGTCGTCGGCAGTGGCCACCAGCGGAAACCCGCGATCCAAGCGCACCACGGCGCCAAGCTGCATCTGCTCGGGCTCCTCGGCATGTGCGCAGAAATCATCAAAGGCAGTCTGCTGGGCTTCATCGACCGGCAGGTCATCAAACGCCGGAACATCCTGCAGCGCATCGAGCCCCGGTACGCTCGCCAACAACTCCTCGGCAGACACGGGCGCTTCGGTCGCGAGCTTCCGACGACGGTCACGCTTAGCCCGCGCCCCCGTCGTCTTTTTCTTCGCCTTCGCCTTAGCCTTGCCCACAAACGCCTCCCAGCACCACAAATCACAACTGAGCAGGTATTTTACCCACAAAAAAGAGTCGGTCGAGCAATTGCTCGA
>URAQ01000276.1 GCA_900545875.1 uncultured Collinsella sp. | reverse complement strand
CCCGCCTCACGTTTGTGGGGCGGGCCTTGCTGTTACGATTAGCGTTTCTTTCCGCGGAAGAAGAAGCCGTGCAGTGACGGCTTGAGGCCGCGGTTGGCGCGATGCTCCTCGACGCGCTCGTGGATCGAAGCGACGCGCTCGATGACTTCGTCGGGAATCGGCACATCGGGATTCATGTTCTCGACCTGGCTGACCTCGGCGGCGGCGACCTGGTCGATAATGGGCACATCGTCGCGCGAGATGACAGGTGTGGCTTCTTCCTTCATCTTGCGATAACGCTGCATCATGTCGGTCTGTAGCTGCTGTGCCGAAGGCGGCGTCCAGATGATGGCGTTGGCGCCGGCGGCGATGGTCTCACGGATGCTCTCGGGCGTCTTGCCGCCCGGCGCGATAAGCGGCAGGTTGGGATAGTGCTCGCGCAGCTCGCGTAGGACCTGGGGCGTGTTCTTGCCGGCGGCGATGTTGAGAATCTTGGCTCCAGCGCGCACCTTGGCGTGGACATCGTCGTCGCAGCGAACGACCGTGGCGATGACGGGGATGTCGGCGATGTTGGTGATGTGCTCGACCATCTCGGCAGTAGCGGGGGAGTTGACCACGCAGCCCGCCGCGCCCTGCATCTCGGAGACGGCTGCCATCTGCACGGAGCGCTTACCGGTCGTAGTTCCGCCACCCACGCCTACAAAGACCGGGCACTCGGCGACGGTCAGCAGCGCTTGCGTAATGGCGGGCTGCGGCGTGAAAGGGTAGACCGCAAAGACGGCGTCGGCGTTGGAGTTGCGGATAACCGCGACATCGGTGGTGTAAATGAGCGACTTGATGCGTCGGCCAAAGAGCGTGAAGCCGCTGGCCTCCTCGATCTCGTCGGGCATGCGAAGGGCAGCCTTGCGTAGGCGTCCGTCGATGGGCAGGGGCTCCATAGGGAGCAGGCCGTTGGGCGTGACGGCTATTTGGGGCTCGGTGAACTCGTCTGCAAGTTCGACCTCGGAAAAATCGACCGAGGCGACGATGTCCTCGTGCACCTCGGCGGGCACATCGATGGGAGCTTGGTCGTTTGCCGCCGCAGGCGTGTCGAAGGAGCTGGTGCCGACGAAGGCGTCGACGCGCTCATTTAGATCGTTGAGGGTATCCATGGAGGCTCGATTCTATGTGATGATGGCCGGCGCGATGCAGCCGGAATTGCGAATGCTAAATCGTTTGACGAGTTGATTTTTCCCCGCCGCGCCATCCGTTAGACCGAAGGGCCGGCGAACGTGAAGGAGCTGTGGTGGCGGGTATCGAGGTGCTATCTTGAAAGCCCCGTTTAAAAGAGAGGTGACGCGGTATGGAATTGACAGCAATGTTTGGCTCGATCGGCCTGTGTGTGGCCGCAATCGTTGCCGCCGCGGTCATCTACTTTGTGGTCACGGCCATTAAGGGCAAAAGGGCCGAACGCAAGGAGCGCGCGATGCTTAAACAGCATCGCGACCAGCAGGGCAAACGCGCACAGAGATAGCTTGTTGAGTTTTGGATCCGTGCGCTAGCTGCGTTTTCGGATCAGGGCAATGTAGAAGCCCTCAAAGTCGCGGCTAGGCGGAATGGTGAGCGTGCCGGGCAGGCCGTTGACGATGGCCGATACCTGACCCGCGGCAATGGCTTCGGTCAGAGCGTTGGACTCGATGCGCGGCTCCTCACCAGCTTCCTGGGTGCGTCGTGCTTCACTTTCGCTTGGCGTGCCGTCGAGGGGGATGAGCTCGCAGTCCATATGCTTGTCGAGGGCCTCTTGCAGGGCGTCCTCGTTTTCCTGCGGCAAGATCGAACAAGTCGAATAGACGAGCGTGCCGCCCGGTTTGAGGGCCCCCATGGCGCGGTCCAGAAGTGCTCGCTGCGAGCGGGCGCACTTGCTCAGCAACTGCTCGGTGAGGCCGCGCAGGCTTTTCTCGTTGCCACTGATGACGGTGCCCGTGCCGGTGCAGGGAGCGTCGAGCAGGATGCGGTCAAAGCGGAAGAACTCGTCGAGCTCGCGTGCGTCGATGCGCATGACGGGCACGTTTTTGGCACCCTGGCGATGGAGGTTCGACTCGAGCTTTTCGGCGCGGGGAATGCTCATCTCACAGGCGGTGAGGTGCGCCTGTCCCTGGGTGAGGGCGGCGATCTGCGTCGTCTTGCCGCCGGGGGCTGCGCACATGTCCAGGATGTCCTCGCCTGCCTGGGCGCCCAGGACCAACGGCGGCATCATGGATGACAGGCTCTGCAGGTAGATTTTGCCGTCGCGGTAGATGTCGAGATCCCACAGATCTGAAACCTGGGCCTCGGGCAGGATAAAGGCGTCCGGATACCAGGTAACGGTTTGGTGGGCGATGCAGGCGGCATCGAGCGCCGCAGCGATGTCCTCGGCGGTCGCCTTGAGCGTGTTGGCGCGCAGCGTGACCGGGCGTGTGGCCGCGGCGCCGAAGCCCTCGATCATGAGCTTGGCATCGGCGGGCGCATAGGCGCCGGCGACCGTGTCGACC
>URAQ01000275.1 GCA_900545875.1 uncultured Collinsella sp. | reverse complement strand
ATGACTCCGGGCTCGGGATAGTCGGGGATGTCGACGATTTGAGATTCGAAGTCGTACATTTCAGGACCTTTCAATGGGTTGCCGGATAAGCGGCAGCGGTTATTTGGCCGCGGTGGCGGTGCCGGATTGCGAAGGGGGGACGACCTTGAGCGGCTTGACGAGAGAATCCTCGTGCGAAGCCGGCGCGGCTATCTCTTCGTTTTTGGCCTTGGTGGACTCGGAGCGAGTGATTTCCTCATCGAGTGCATCGATGTCGGCGTCCTCGACCACGGCGTTGAGCGACTCAAAAACGCGGTTCTTGAGCAGCGCAGTGTGCACACCTTCCGTCAGGTCGTGAAGCTTCTTAAACGCACGCTCGAGCTTGGCGTCGCGCTCGTCATCGGAGGTATCCATTCCGAGCATGCTCACGAGCACCTGCTCAAACATCGAGGACTCGCGGTTGGCGGAAGACACGTACTGACGCAGGTTGCGCGGCTCGATATGGAAGCGTGACAGCTCGGAGCAGTAGCGGATGATCGGAAAATCGCGGCCATCGACAAGCTCGCGATTCTGCGGACTCTTGATGATGCGAATGAGGTCGTTCTCGGCAAGGGAGCGGATAAACGAAATCTCGACGCCCAGCATGTCGGGAATCGTCTCGATGGGATGCAGCTTTTGCTTGGTCTCCTTGGGCTCCGTCTTAAGCGGAACATCGGACAGCAAGCCCACCTCGTAAGCGAGCGTTGACAGGTCCGTGGCGTTTTCCAAGCGCTGCTTAATCACGTTGAGCGGCATGTAGCGGGTCTTCTGCAAGTGCAGGATGACCTCCAGGCGATCAACGTCCTCCTTGGAGTACTGACGGTATCCCTTAGGCGTACGATGAGGGGTAATGAGCCCCTCATCCTCTAGAAATCTAATTTTTGAGTTCGAAAGATCGGGGTATGCGCCTCGAAGTAGGTTGACGACTTGGCCGATACTCAGATAGTTGCGTTCGGCCATGCCCTACTCACCGGTTTCGATGCGCTCCGGCGTGCTCTCGTGGTAGATGAGCGTAAACGTACCGATCTGGACGGAAGAACCGTCGTGCAGCGGGGCCGCGTTGACTATGGCACCGTCGACCCAGGTGCCATTGAGCGAGCCCAAGTCCTCGATGCGAGCGCCGAGGCCCTCGCGAATAATGCGCGCGTGGCTGCGCGAAACGGTCATGTCATTGAGGAAGATGCCGTTCGCGGGATCGCGGCCGATGGTGGTCACGTCATCCTCGAGCTCAAAGGCGGCACCAGTCTGCGGACCCTTGACGATGGACAGAACGGGGGCGGTGATGCGCACGTTGGCCATGAGGTCGGGAACGGTGACGTCGCTTGAAGGCACGCGGAATACGCAGGTAGCGTCAGCAGTCTTATCATTCTGAGGCATATTGTTAACCATGTTGTCCATGACAACCCCTAACTTATCGCGGACGTGCCGCAAATAATGAACCGTACGTAATCATACCCCAACGAATCAGTCTTCGATTTCAGGGTTCAGAAAGTCGATGTCCTCGTCTTCGGGATGCATGAGAGCCTGTTTAATGGCCGCTCCGCCCTTAATGGAGTAGATGACAGCCGTGAGCATGGAGAAGATCACGCCGCCGTACACAAAGAAGATGCCGAGGGGCACCGAGCTTCCGTTGAGGCCTGGGAAGGCCGTAAGGGCTGAAGGCAAAAGATGCAGGCCGTCAATAACGGGGAACCCGAGTAGCATGAGCGAGAAGCCGGTCATGAGCAGCGCTGTGGCAATCTTTCCGGGGAAGACGACATCGATGGGGCGACGGTGATAATGGCGCACGATAAGCGTGCCGATGCCCAGATAGATGTCGCGGCCAATAATGAGCACGCAGACCCAGATGGGCAGCTCTCCGCGGACCACCAGGCCAAGTACGCCGGTGAACAGCAGCGCGCGGTCGCAAATGGGATCCATGACCTTGCCGAGCCATGAGACCGTCTTAGTCATGCGGGCGATCTGACCGTCCATCCAGTCGGTGGAGGCGGCGACGGCGTAGATAACGATGGCGATGACGCGGTTGTTGTCCGTCACAAACAGGTACAGAAATACCAGGGTGAGGATCAGGCGCGTAAAGGTGATGAAATTGGAGATCGTAAAGATCTTATTCGACGGGTAATCGGAAGTGCCGATAAGCTCCTTTTTGATCTTCTTTTTGATGCCCACAGGACTCCCCCGCTGGTTAACGACAAAACTTTCGATACTATACCCGTTCCGGCGATGTCTATCCAGCGTAAGCATAGAGAGTCCAGACATGTGGAGGGCGCTTTTAGGCGGCGGGGATTTCGCATTCGTGTACATCAGCCTCCAAACATGTCGAAAAATGTCGATTTTGGTGGCTGATGTACACGTTTTGATTCGGTGATTACATCGAGCGGGAACGTTGTTGCTTTAAGCAAAATAATCATGGTGATTAAAACAAAAAAAGGTCAGGCACTAGGTGCCTGACCTGCAAACTTCTGGTCGGG
>URAQ01000274.1 GCA_900545875.1 uncultured Collinsella sp. | reverse complement strand
TCAAAGGTGGTGTAACCCGCCGCGTCTCGCGGCAGCGTCTGATACTTGGTGGGATAGTAGCTCGGCGAGGGCTTCTCCCCTTCCTCATACCAAGGCGCGATAGAGCCCCAACCCAAGAGCAAGGCGCATGCCTCGAGCACATCCTCCTCGGATAGCTCGAGCTCGACAGCAAGGTCGGCCACGGTCACGCGACCATGACGATAGATAGCCGCGAGCACGCGATCGGCGCAGGAGACATCGGTCGGATCCATACCGCAGATGGCAGCGTAGCCACCCAGCAGCAGCGGGGTCACGCCAAACTTGGTTCCAATGCGACGCGACGTGTAATGGATGTCAAAGCGGCAAGGCAGGCCCAAAAAGAACTCGGTCACGCGGACGCCGCAGGCACGCGCCGCCAAAAAGTGGCCGCCCTCGTGCAAAAACACAAGGACGGAAAGCATCAGCAGGCCCCAAAAGACCGATGAGAGAACGCTCAGAACAGTATCCATAAAACGAAAAAGCAATCCTTATGGGTTAGGAACGGGTTGCGGCGAGCACCTGCGCAGCCTTTTCACGCGCCCATGCATCGATGTCGCGAAGCTGCTCAAACGAATCGACCGCCTGCATATCGTGGGAATCCATGCAGGATTCCACAATGCGATCGATATCGGTAAAGCTGCAGCCATCGTTCAGGAAGGCATCGACGGCGACCTCGTTGGCGGCATTGAGCACGCACGGCATGGTGCCACCCGTCTTGCCGGCACGTTCGGCCAGTGCCAGACAGCGGAAGGTATCCATGTCGGCAGCATCAAACGTGAGCTGCCCCAGCTCGCGGAAATCGATACGAGGCGCCGGGGTATCCCAACGCTCGGGATACGAGAACGCGAACTGGATGGGAATACGCATGTCGGAAGCACCGAGATGCGCCATCACGGAGCCGTCGGCGAACTCGACCATAGAGTGAATCTTGGACTGACGCTGCACGACCACGTTAATGAAATCGAGGTCGCAGTTGAACAGATGCATGGCCTCAATGCGCTCCAGGCCCTTGTTCATGAGGGTGGCGGAGTCGATGGTGATCTTGGCACCCATGGCCCACGTGGGATGTGCGAGGGCATCGGCACGCGTCACGCGGTCGAGCTCGTCGCGGGTGCGGCCAAAGAACGGACCGCCCGAGCAGGTGAGCCAAATACAATGAGCCTCGCGTGGGTTCTCCCCCAGATAGCACTGGTAGATGGCGGAGTGCTCAGAGTCGACTGGAATAAGCTGGCCCGGTTGCGCCAACGGCATAAGCAAGTCGCCGCCGACGACGAGGGACTCCTTGTTGGCAAGGGCAAGACGCTTATTCGAGGTCAAGGCCGCATGGCTCGCCTCGAGACCGGCGGCGCCCACAATAGCGACGAGCACGCAGTCGACATCGTCGCGACGCGCGAGCTCGCAAACCGCCTGCGCGCCAACGCCGAGCTTCGTTCCCTCGGGCAACTCCTGCAGCACGGCGTCATCGCCATGAGCGACATCGGCCACGACAACCGCCGGAACCGAGAACTCGCGGGCAGCGGCAACGAGCTCGGAGGTACTGGAGTTAACGGACAGCGCCGTCACCTGCAGGCGATCGGCATGCTGGCGGCACACATCGAGCGCCTGGGTGCCGATAGAGCCCGTACAACCCAGGATGGCAACACGGAGACGTCCATCGGGGCCATACGTCGTCTGGAAGGACATTACAGCACGCCTCCGATCATCAGCATCAGCTGCGCTGTGATGCAGCCGAAGATAAGCGAATCGCTACGGTCGAGCATGCCGCCATGGCCCGGGATAAGGTTGCCGGAATCCTTGACGCCCACGCCACGCTTGATACGCGACTCGATGAGGTCGCCGATAACGCCCAGGACGGACACGACCACGCCGCACAGCAGCGCATAGGGCAGGCTGAGCTTGTAGAAGTGCGTCGCCCACAGGATGAGCCAAATCAAAACCGAGCCCAGGATGCCGCCGACAAACCCCTCCCAGCTCTTTTTGGGAGAGATCTTGGGAACCATCTTGTGCTTACCGATACGGCTGCCCACGATGTAGGCAAACGAATCGGAGACCCAAAGGGACGCGCAAACGCCCACCGAAAGCAAGGCGCCGGCAAAACCGGGCACGGCATCGCGCAGCAGCACGATAGCCGACAGCATAAAGCCAGTGTAGATGGGACCCATGAGCGTCACGGCCACATCAGAGATGCGGGTACGCGGCGACCAGACATACCAAATGCCCACAGCGAGCATCAGGGCAAAAAGCAGGGCATTCAGCAGCATCGAATCGCCCAGCGCCGACAGCGGAAAGAGCACGGCGGCAGCGATGCCCATGCGCTCGTTAGCCATCTTGCCATCGAGCCTTGTCATACGGAAAAACTCATAGCAGCACAGACCGCTCATGACGGAAACAAAGATGGCCGTGGGCACGATACCCAAAACCAGGCACAGGATAAAGACAACGGCGTAGACGATACCGGCAGCGGCGCGGGTAATAAA
>URAQ01000273.1 GCA_900545875.1 uncultured Collinsella sp. | reverse complement strand
CGGATCCGATGCCCGCATGAACGGTTGCGCGTTGCCGGTCGCCATCGTGTGCGGCTCGGGCAACCAGGGCATTACCTGCGCCTTGCCCGTCATGGAGTATGCCGAATACCTGCGCTGCGACCACGAGCGCCTGGTGCGCGCCGTGATGCTGTCCGATCTTATCGCCGTGCATATCAAGAGCTATATTGGTGCGCTCTCGGCGTTTTGCGGTGCTATCTGCGCCGCGTGCGGCGCCGGCGCTGCGATTACCTGGCTGTGCGGTGGCACGCGCGAGCAGATTGGCGCGACGGTTTCGAACACGCTCGGTAACGTGGGCGGCATCGTGTGCGATGGCGCCAAGGCGAGCTGTGCCGCCAAGATTTCGGCTGCCGTCGATGCGGCGATTCTGGGACATGACATGGCCATGCAGGGGCGTGGCTTCCGTGCCGGCGAGGGCCTGATCCAAGATACCGTTGAGCAGACGATCGCCAGCATGGGCTACGTAGGCCGCGTGGGCATGAAGGACACCGACGTCGAGATCCTCAACATCATGATCGGCAAAACCCAGGTTTGTTAGTTACGCGGTTTTACCAAACCGCGTAACCGGTCGACGCTGCAAACGCCCCTAAGCGGCAATCTACCTTTCAATCGTCGGGCATGGCCAGAAGGCCTATGCCCTCCTCTTTCAAGGCACATTGCTCGCTTAGGGGCGTTTTCGCTGGCTTATGCTCAACCTGCGGCGTTGTTTTGTTTGGAGCGAGTGAGGGGCTCTATGACAGTTCGTTGGCTATTTGGTGTTCGTAGAAGGCCTCGATTACGGCGTTGAAGTTGCGGGCGAAGTCTTCCATGGATCCGCGCCAGGTGGCTCGGCTCGGTTTTCCCTGGCCCACGTAGGCGGTCTGGATGCCGCAGTCGGGGCTGGGGAAGTCACGCTTGGGATCGTTGCCCACCATGAGGACCTCGTGCGGCTCGAGTCCCATCACCTGCAACTGCTCCAGGTAATACGTGGCATCGGGCTTGCAGCGGGTGGCGTTTCCCATGTGCGTCACGAGTTCAAAGGGGACGTCGCTCAGCTCGCCCCAGCCCATGCGACACTCGATGGCACCCTGGGGAAAGCTAGGATTGGTGAAGAGTGCACAGCGCAGCCCTGCGTCCTGTACTGCCTGGAGCGCGGCGTGCGCGCCGGGCATTGCCTTCGCGTTGATCATGTCGTCGTTTTTGAACGGCAAAATCTCGCGCTCGTAGTAGGTAAACGCCTCGTTGATGAGGGGGTCCGAGAGGCAAATGCCGCATCTGCGCTCGACCTCGGTTTGATAAAACTCAAGATTGGTGCGATTGTCCGTGCCACTGCGACGGTTGGCGTTGAGGTCGACCAAAATGGTACCCAGGCGTGCCATCGTGCCACCGCGGCTGCGCCGTCCGATATCCGCGAGCATCGACGACACATCCTTAAAATAGCGAAGGATAAACGCGTTGAGGTTGATGCTAAGAAGCGTCTCGTCCATATCGAAAACGACTGCTTTGAGCACGCGGGCACCTTTCTCGAAAAACCGTTCCAGAATCGTTGGCTCCGGATACTTTACTCCAAAGCCGTATCTCTATCCGCTTATCGTCAAGTTGTGAAGACGGCTGTCCATAAGATTACGAAAAAGTCTCCACACGAGTAAAAAAACGCAGTTCACGCTTGAAATCGAAGTCGTTTCCCCGTAATCTATACGAACGTGATTGCATAAGCATCACATTAGTATCTGTCGGCTCCCGAGTGTTCCTAAACGTTGTGTGCTTGTCGCACCCTTCTGTAGGTCCTAGCAATCGGGGCCCCGTAGTTCGAAAGGGGTCCACCTTTGAGTGAGATTCAGAACTCGTCCATTTTCTCTCTTGACGATGTCAACGAGGAGGAGATGAACAACCTCATCGACGGTACGATTACCGACTTTGATGAGGGCGATCTCGTTAACGGCACTGTCGTTAAGATCGAGCATGACGAGGTGCTCGTTGACATCGGATTCAAGTCCGAGGGCGTTATCCCGGTCCGCGAGCTGTCCATCCGCAAGGACGCTAACCCTGCAGACATCGTTGCACTCGGTGATCCCATCGAGGCCCTGGTTCTCCAGAAGGAGGACAAGGACGGTCGTCTGGTCCTGTCCAAGAAGCGTGCCGAGTACGAGCGTGCTTGGAACCGCATCGAGGAGAAGTTCAACTCCGGCGAGAACGTCGAGGGCGAGGTTATCGAGGTTGTCAAGGGCGGCCTGATCCTCGACATCGGCCTGCGTGGCTTCCTGCCCGCTTCCCTCGTCGACCTCCGTCGTGTCAAGGACCTCACCTCCTACATGGGCACCCGCATCGAGGCCCGCGTCATCGAGATGGACCGCAACCGCAACAACGTCGTGCTCTCCCGCCGCGTTGTCCTCGAGGAGTCCCGCAAGGCCGAGCGCTCCGAGATCCTCTCCAAGCTCAAGAGCGGCATGCGCCTCAAGGGCACCGTTTCCTCCATCGTGGACTTCGGCGCCTTCGTGGATCTGGGCGGCATCGACGGCCTCATCCACATCTC
>URAQ01000272.1 GCA_900545875.1 uncultured Collinsella sp. | reverse complement strand
ACGAGCAGCGCCAGCAGACGGCGGTCGCTGCTGATGGAGGTGATCATGCTGCCGATCACGTCCATGGCGCCCGTACGAACGCACAGGTTATACGTGAACACCGCGGCGATGATCACCAGGACGATGGGCCACAGAGCCATCAAAAAACCTTCGAGCGAGGCGGTCGCGATCTGCGCTGCCGGCAGGTGCCACCATGCGAAGGCAAGCAAGCACGAAAGGACAAACGATCCGATAGCGGCCTTCCAAGCTGGCCATTTAAAGCACAGCAGCATCACGACCAGCCAAATAATCGGCACAAGAGCCAGTAAGAATGCGGCGACGACCATAGGTAGAAGCTCCTTGGTACCGCGTGGGCGGTATCGGGGGTGTCACAAAACTTCAACAGGATACCGCACGTTTACCGACAAATTACAGCCGCCCGCCGAAATTATTGAACAATCCGTTCAAAAACACGAACGAACACCGTCGCGTCTATACTAAAGCGCAGCAATAGAAAGGACTCCGCTTTGAGCATCACGCCCCTCGATAGCATTCGCCGCGCCATCGCCCGCCGCAACGGCGTCTCCAACCCCGCTGCATCGAGAGACGGCGCCGCGAAGGCCCAGGGCGGCCGCATCGAGAACGGCCTCTTCCCTGCCTCGCACACTGCCGAGGAACTCGCACGCATCCAAGAGCTGAGTCAGCGCAACGCCGGCGGGCCCGATAGCAGCCAAGCCACACGTCGCCGGCGCGAACGCGATCGCAAGCCCGGCCCCGTCCGCCGCATGGTCAACGCTTGGTGGAACCGTCTACTCGGCGCCGTCTACGGCGGCGGCTTCTCCATGCAGGAAGCGGAATACGAGGAGCACGCCACCAGTCGCGACTATCTTTGGAACACCCTGGGCACCGCCGTATGGGGCATGGCGTTTCCGCTGCTCACCATTGTGTCGACGCAGCTCGTGGGCGCCGAGGAGGCCGGCAAGTTCTCCATCGCCTTTGTTACCGGCACGCTCATCATGATCGCGTGCAACTACGGCGTGCGCAACTTTCAGGTCTCGGACATCGACGAAAAAACCTCCTTCGCCTCCTACCAGCTCAACCGTTGGCTTTGCGGAGCGCTCGCACTAGGCTGCGGCCTCACGTACAGCAGCGCACGCGGCTACGATGCGCAGATGGCCACGATCGGCCTGGGCGTCTACCTCTATAAGGTGATCGACGGCATCGCCGACGTGTACGAGGGCCGCCTGCAGCAGGCCGACAAGCTCTATTTGGCCGGCATGAGCCAAACGCTGCGTTCCGCCGGCGTCATCGCGGTCTTTAGCGTGGCACTGTTCCTCACGCGCAGCATGCCCATCGCGGCCATGGCCATGGGCATCGCCGCGATTGCCTCGCTCGTGCTGGTCACCGCCCCGCTCGCCCTGCTCGAGACCGAAAAATCACGCCGCATGAGCCTGCGCGAGGCTGGCCACCTGTTTATCCAGTGCGCCCCGCTCTTTGGCGCACTGTTCCTGTTTAACCTTATCGAGAGCATGCCCAAGTTCGTGATGGAAGACGCGCTGGCCTACAAGTATCAGCTGTACTTTAATGCCCTGTTCTTTCCGGCGCAGGGAATTTTGTTGAGCATTGGATTTATCTATAAACCGCAGCTCCTGCGTCTGTCGAGCATTTGGGCGAATCCGCGCAAGCGTCGCCGCTTTGACCTGATTATTGTTGCCGTTATGGCGCTGATCGTGGTCATCACCGGCGTGTGCGCCGCATTTATGGCAGGTCCCGGTATTCCCCTCATGAGCTTTATGTACGGTCTCAGCTTTGAACGCTACCGTACGCTGGCGCTGCTGATGGTCGTCGCCGGCGGCGTCACCGCGGCCATCGACTTTATCTACGCCATCATCACGGTGCTGCGCCACGCTGGAGACGTCACCAAGATCTACCTGATCTGCTTTGCCGTGAGCGTGGTGCTCCCGGTGATTCTGATCAATCTGCTCGGCCTGATGGGCGCCGTCGTGAGCTACCTAGCCATCATGGCCCTACTGCTGGTACTGTTGATTATCGAGTACGCCCACATCCGCCAACGCATAGAGAGGGACCGAAATCCGTACGGCGCCTAATTCGAATCAATTTGAAGAAAAGAAACGTCGATGTTTTGGCACCAACCTCTTGCGCCGTTATTCCCCGGGGCGAATATTAGCGTAGAACTCCGCCCCGTCGTCCAGGCGCAGGATGCCCACGCGGCCGAACTCGGAGCCGGTGGCGGCGGCGCAGTCGATGTCGATGCGATCGGGCACACCGGCAGTGTCCTCGCCGCCCAAGCGCACGATCTGCCCGCGTCCCGATTCCTCATCGAGCCCCGCCAGACCACCGACCTCGCAATAGCGCCCAAGCGATACCGTGGGCGTGTGGCCGCTCACCACGACCGGGCCCTTGCCCTCGGCAGAAAGCAGCCCGGTCGGCACATCCCAATAGCCGTGACGAATCCATAGCAGGTCATCGGACGACTGCACCGCGAGCATCTGCTGCAGCAGAAGGTCGAAAAAGAAGGGGCGGACCAGCCGTCTA
>URAQ01000271.1 GCA_900545875.1 uncultured Collinsella sp. | reverse complement strand
CATCGGCGCCGTTCGAGGCCACCGCAACGATATGGTCACCATGGACCTGATTGGGAATGAGCAGGTTGTGCTCGCACTCGGCGGCACCCATAGCCTCGAGCGCGCGACGACGATTTTCTTGAACAGCAAAGGGGTCATCGCCAACATGCGAGCCCAAGTTGAGTGAGGAGTACGCATCTTCGGAAACGCCACCGGCGCGCTCGGTGAAGGCAAAGCGAACATCGGATGTCGCGCCCTCCACCAACGTAACTCCATCATGGTCGACACGCGAAACTTTGTCCGCACGTGCTGCCATACTAAAGCCTCCTAATAACACAAGTACCGCGGCATCGCCGCTACAGCCCGCGTTTATACGGCTGTCATACTTCTCTAAAAGGATACCTGCTGCGCTGGAGGCAATCGTAAAGGGAACGTAAAGAGATTGGAGGTTCTAGTTTACAAAGTCGAAATAAAAAGGGCGCGTCCATACGGACACGCCCCTGCGCACAACAATGCAAAGAACGACTTAGAAGCTACCGCGCTTCAGGAAGTCGGGAAGCTCGAACTGATCGTTGCCGAAGTTAGGAAGCTCGGTGCCACCGACGTTGCGGGTCGGAGCGGCCTGAGCCGGGCTCGTGGCCGGAGCGGTGCGCTGCGGCTCAGCGGAGGCAGCGGCCTTGCTCTGAGACTGCTGAGCAGCAAAGAGCTCGTCCTGACGGTTGACGTTGGAGTCGGAGAAGCCCGTAGCGATGACGGTGATACGCACCTGATCGCCCAGGGACTCGTCGACAACGGTACCGAAGATGATGTTGGCCTCGGGGTCGACGGCGTTGGCGACAACGTCGGCGGCGTCGCTGATCTCCTGGATGCCCAGGTCCTTGGAACCGGCGATGGAGAGCAGCACGCGCGTGGCACCATCGATGGAGCTCTCGAGCAGCGGGCTGGAGATGGCCTGCTGGGCAGCGTCGACGGCACGGGTGTCCCCAGAAGAGGTACCGATACCCATCATGGCGGTACCGGCCTGCTTCATGATGGTCTTAACATCGGCGAAGTCCAGGTTGATGATACCGGGGACGGTGATGAGGTCGGTGATGCCCTGGGTGCCCTGGGAAAGGACGCCATCGGCAATCGCGAAGGCCTCGAGCATGGTGGTCTTCTTCTCGGCGATGTCGAGCAGCTTATCGTTAGGGATGACGATCATGGTGTCGACGCAATCGGAGAGGGTCTTAATGCCCTCCTCGGCGCTCTTCTTGCGCTTGCGGCCCTCGAAGGTGAAGGGCTTGGTCACGACGGCGACGGTCAGGGCGCCCACGTCGTTCATCGCGATGTCGGCCACGATGGGGGCAGCGCCCGTACCGGTGCCACCACCCTCACCGCAGGTGATGAAGACCATGTCGGCTCCGGCAAGCGCCTCGGCGATGTCGTCACGACTCTCCTCGGCGGCCTTACGACCGACCTCGGGGTTGGCGCCCGCGCCCAGACCGCGGGTGATGTCGGTGCCGATGTGAACCTTGATGTCGGCATCGGAAATGGCCAGGGCCTGAGCGTCCGTGTTGATGGCGACGAACTCGACGCCGCGGATACCCTCCTCGACGGCGTCGTTGTAGTCGCCGTCGTCGAGCATCATCATCTGTACGTCGATGATCATCGCCTCGTCCTCACCGATTTCGCGCCGCGTCTTTTCATACAGCGCGCGAAGCTGTGAAGCTGCCGTCTCCTTTGCGGTGTGAAAGCGTGACAGCTCCGTCGCCTCGTCAAGCACCGGGACGTGGCGCGCTGGGGCGCTCACGCGTTCAAACGCGTAGACCGGTCCGATTGCGACGCCGGAAAAGACGCTTCTTCCATGGCCTTTGAACAAGATAAATCACTCCCTCCATCCGCAGATGGGTTGCCGTTCATTATTTGCGCAGGCGGATCAGCTCCTCCAATTCGCCGGCGTGCTTGCCTGTAAAGGTTTCAATTTGGGAAAAGTCGGCGGAGTTGCAGACGACGACGGGCGTGATAACCTGATAGCCTGCCCCGCTGATTCCATCCATGTCGAATTCAATCAGCAGATCGCCCGTCTTGACGCGGTCGCCGGTCTTGACATGCGCCGTGTAAAACTGCCCCTTGAGGCTCACAGTATCAAGTCCGACGTGTACAAGCACCTCGGCGCCGTCATCCGAAACGATGCTGACAGCATGGCCGGTGTCAAACATCAGGGAAATCTCGCCGCTCACCGGTGCAACGACGCGGCCGCGCTCCGGCTTGATCGCCACCCCCTTGCCGAGAATCTCCTCGCCGAAGGTGGGATCGCTGACCTGCGTGACCGGAACGACCTCCCCTTCAACAGGCGCGAGAATCATGACGGCTGCATCCTTTGCGCCGAACATATTTTTAAGCTTTCCAAACATATTGTCACAACCTTCTCGTTTGCACGGCGGATGCCGCGCATCTTTGTCGCTTTTATCTAGCGCGCAGTGCAGTATAGTCTGCGCCGTTTTCCTCAAAAGATACTGGACGCTGAAAATGGACAAGCCATATACCGCAACCAATATCATAGCACAGCAGCACGCCGA
>URAQ01000270.1 GCA_900545875.1 uncultured Collinsella sp. | reverse complement strand
TCCCGCTTCTTGGGACTCACCTGCTTGGAGTCGTTGAGGCCCTCCAGCAAGCATCCATAGGGCAGGATCACTGCGGCGGCGTATACGTCTCCGGCCAAAGGGCCGGCGCCGGCTTCGTCGGCTCCGCAGATCCGCCGCAGCCCCTGCGCCCGGCATTCCCGCTCCACCGTCCAGAGATCAGCCGTCACCATACGCTTCCGCCCCTTCCGGTGTCTCCAGTGTAAAGTGCCCCAGCCTGCCGGCCCGGAATTCATCCAGCAACACCTTGGCCATGCGCTCGGTATCCGGCTCGCCGCCGGAAATGAGGAACCCGCGCTTTCGCGCAGCCCGCTCCAGCAGGTCGTAGCCATAGGAGAGCCCCCCAGTCTCCTCATCCTGGGCCCGCGGGGGCAGCTCCAGCTTGTAGCGCTCCAGCAGCGCCTGGGGATAGCGCTCCGCCAGCGTCTCCATCAGATAACAGGCCAGCGTCTCAGCGTCCATCACCTCGTCCTTGATGGCGCCGGTAAACGCCAGGTTCCGGCCCACCGTCTGGTCCTCGAACTTGGGCCACAGGATGCCCGGGGTATCGAGCAGGTCAATGCCGCTCTCCACGCGGAACCACTGGCTGCCGCGCGTCACGCCCGGCTTGTCCGCCGCCTTGGCGGACTTTCGCCCGAGGATGCGGTTTATAAACGTGGACTTGCCCACGTTGGGGCGTCCGACGACGGCGACGATAGGTTTCATCTGCTCTCCTTTAATGGATAGGGTCAGCGGAATTAGTAGAGTCGGCAGGCACAATGCCAAGGATGTGCTCCAGGGTATCGAGCAGCTCATGCGGCATGGTCGACACCACATGAACCTCGGCGCCGCGACTGGTAAGGCTTGCGAGTAAATCGTCACGATGATACTCGTCAAGCGTCATGCCGTCAGCGTTGAACATGAGCTTAGGCACAAAGAGCATAACCCCCGACAGGTCCTGCGGCAGCTGCTCCAAGATGTCGCAGGCGACGATGAGGCCGGTCACGTCCACGTTACCGCCAAAGTAGCGGTTCTTGATGGCCGTGACGGTGCCGGAAAGGCCCTGCGGGGACTCCACGAAGCGGGCCACGGTATCGCGTGCGCTGGCGCCCGAAAGACATACCAGGCGCTGGTCGCGGTCGGTCATAGCCTTGCGAACGCGGGCAAGGCGCTCGGCGTCGGTGGCAAGCACATCGTCGGTCTCGTCCAGATACGAGCGGATCATGCCGATGCCGTCGTAGTACTGCGGATAGCCGTCGTAGAAATCGGCCTCGGGCGGCTCGATGCCGGCGTCGAGATAGAACTCGTCGCTCATCTGGAACGTGTGGCGGCCAAAGCGCTCGTACGCGCGATCCTGGAAGGGTCGGATCATGGCAATGGTTTCGCGCGCGAGCTCGGGCTTGTCGCTGTATGACCAGCTAAAGCGGTTCTGGTGCTTGGTAAAGCCGAGCGGCACAATGCCCAGACTCGTGATCTGCTCGTGCTCCTCGCAAAAGCGTAGGGTCTTTTCCAGCTCCTCGCCGTCGTTCATGCCGGGGCACAAAACGATCTGCGCGTGAATCTCGATGCCGGCGGCCATGATGGCCTCGAGCACGTCCATGCCGCGCTGGGCGTTGCGGCCCATCATGCGGCGGCGGACGTCGGGGCTTACGGCGTGGACCGACACGTTCATGGGGCTCATGTTACGGTCGATGACGTTTTGCACGTCCTCGTCGGAGAGGTTCGTGAGCGTGACAAAGTTGCCCTGCAAAAAGCTCAGGCGGTAGTCGTCGTCGCGAATGTAGAGCGTGGAGCGGCCGCCCTTGGGCAGCATGGTCATAAAGCAGAACACGCAGGCGTTGACGCAGGTGCGCATGCCATCGAAGATGGGGCCGTCGAACTCAAGGCCCCAATCCTCGCCGGGAAAGCGGTCGAGCTCCACGGGGGTGACAGTGCCGTCGCACGGATCGAATACCTCCAGCTCGACGGTATCGTCGTCTGCTTCCCAAAGCCACACGATCATGTCGGTGAGTTGCTCGCCGTTGACCGTGAGCACGCGCATGCCCGGCTCGATACCCACATCCCATGCGGGCGATTCGGGACGCACGTTCTTAACGAGCGCGCCCTCACCCGGCTCGGGGTCGCGGCTGCGCCCGTAATCGGCCACCTCGGCGGCGTATGCGGGTACGGTCTGGTCCATGATTAGCGGCAAAGCTCCTTGATGCGCGCAACGGCGCGTTCGATGTGTTCTTGTGGGGTGGAGGCTCCGGCGGTGATACCGATATGGCGCGCGTCGGTAAACCACGCGGCCTGGAGCTCGGAAGCTTCCTCGATGTGATGCGTGTGCTCGCAGACATCGGCACAAATCTGCGCCAGACGGCGCGTGTTGCCCGAATTTTTGCCGCCCACGACGACCATGCAATCACAGCGGTTGGCGAGCGACGCGGCTGCCTGCTGGCGCTCGCTCGTGGCTGCGCAGATGGTGTTGATCACGCGCAGTTCCTGCACGCGCGGGGTGATGGAGGCCACAACCTCGGCCAGGTTCTGCGCGGTTTGGGTGGTCT
>URAQ01000269.1 GCA_900545875.1 uncultured Collinsella sp. | reverse complement strand
ATAGATGGCATCGGCACCCGCCGCAATCGCCGCGAGCATCTGGTCGAGCCCGCCAGCAGGCGCCAGCAGTTCGGGCAGCGCCACTCCAACCGCCGCCAACTCGCTTTCGCATTGTCCGCTCGGTTCCATCGGCCGAATCGCCATCGGTAAACTCCTTGCCAAGGTGTGCTTTCACTCTGAAAATTGCTGCCAACCAGCATACACGAGGCTTCGTGCGCCCCGATTGGTTTATCGTGTAATAACTTATGTCCATCCTGCCCGGCAGCATACCTGCCGCCTGGCACGACATACCCGGAGGTCAATATATGGGTCCTCGCCAACGACAGGGACGCAGTCGCTCCAAGACGCATGTCCTTCCCATGATCTTGCTCTCGTTTTTGGGCTTTCTGCTTATCGCGGGCGTAGCGTTTGGCATCGGCATGATCGGCAACGTCAACCGCTGGCTGTCCGACCTGCCCGACTACACCGACGCCAACGCTTATCTGGTAAGTGAGCCCACCGAAATCGTCGACTGCAACGGCAACAAGATCGCGAGCTTCTACACTCAAAACCGCAAGTCCATCACCAAGGACCAGGTGTCCCCGTACGTGCTGCAGGGCACTGTCGACGTTGAGGACGAACGCTTCTACGAACATGGCGGCATCGACCTCTGGGGCATTGCACGCGCATCGGTGGCAACGCTCACCGGCGGCCACGAGGGCGCATCGACCATCACCCAGCAGCTGGTTCGCAACACCATCTTGCAGGAGGAACAATTCGACTCGACCATCGAGCGTAAGGTGCGCGAGGCCTATATCGCCATCAAGATGGAGGATATGTACTCCAAGGACGAGATCCTCATGATGTACCTCAACACCATCTACTACGGCCATGGAGCATATGGCATCGAGGCTGCAGCCGAGACCTATCTGTCCAAGACCGCCGCCGACCTCACCCTGAGCGAGGCCGCGCTGCTCATCGGCCTTCCCAACTCGCCCTCGCAGTACGACCCCACGGTCAATCCCGACCTGGCGCTGTCCCGCCGCAACAAGGTTCTGGACAACATGCTGCGTCTGGGCCACATCACGCAGGAAGAGCACGATGCCGCACAGGCTGAGCCCATCACGCTTAACGTGACCGAGATTTCGGGCAGTGGCGTCGATGTGTACTCTCAACCCTACTTTGTCTCCTACGTTAAGCAGCTGCTTGAGCAGGAGTTCTCCACCGACGTGCTCTTTAAGGGCGGTCTGACCGTCAAGACCACCATCGACCCCACCATGCAGCAGGTGGCCGAGGAGGCCGTGCGCGCGCAGCTCGACACGCTTTCGCTCGACGGCCTGGACATGGGCATGGTCGTCGTTGACCCCAAGACCGGCTACATCAAGTGCATGGTGGGCGGCTACGACTACAACGCCGACGAGAATCATGTGAACCACGCTACGGCAAAGCGCCCCGTGGGCTCCACGTTTAAGGCCTTTACGCTGGCAACTGCCATCCAAAACGGCATGAACCCCAACGTCACCCTCAACTGCAACTCGCCTCTTACAGCCAAGGGCACCACGACCAAGGTGCAAAACTATGCCAAGCAGAGCTATGGCAACATCACGCTTAAGCAGGCAACGGCATACTCATCCAACACCGGCTACATTCAGGTGGCAGAAGCCATCGGCAACAACAAGATCATGTCGCTCGTCAAAAAGCTCGGCATCGATCCCGCCAAGGACAATATCGAGGACGTTCCCGTCATGACGCTCGGCACCGGGTCCATCTCGCCGCTCGAGATGGCATCGGCCTACGCCACTTTTGCCAACGGCGGCTATTATCGCCAGCCGATCGCCATCACCGAGATCGACTCGCGTACCGGCTCGGTTCTGTACCAGCACACCGACAATCCCACGCAGGTGCTCACCGAAGGCGAGGCTGCCGCGGTTACCGACGTTCTATCCGGTGTCATGCAGGGCAGCGGCACGGGTGCCGCCGGCGCGCTGAGCGTCAACCAGCCCTATGCCGGCAAGACGGGTACCACCGACAACACCACCAACCTGTGGTTCTGCGGCTACACGCCGCAACTGGCATGCGCCCTGTGGACCGGTTATTCCGCAGGCGAGATTCCCATCCAAAAGTACGGCACGGACCTGCTGGGCGACAGCACCAACCTGCCCGTCTTTAAGAAGTTCATGAACACTGTTTTGGCCGGAACCGAGCGTGAGGAGTTCGCGACCGGAACGGCCCCCACGTACAAGAACAATAACGTCTGGAAGTTCTACGGCACAAACAATAAAAAGGAAAACGAAGAGGACAAAGACAAGGAAAAAGAAGAGGAAAAGGAAGAGACCACAACCACCACAACGACAACGACAACCACGACCACTGAAACCCCGGGCGGCAACACCACCGGTGATAGCGGTACGACAGGTGGCGATGGCGGCACAGGTGGCGACGGTGGCACGGGCGGCGACGGTAGCACGCCGACGCCTACCCCCGATCCTACGCCCACGCCCACGCCCGACCCCTCTACGGGCCAGTAAGCGTACAGGACGACTGACACCAAGACGCCCGAGCAGCACG
>URAQ01000268.1 GCA_900545875.1 uncultured Collinsella sp. | reverse complement strand
CGCCTTCTTGCGTTGAGCTCGGTTGAGGTTTAAAGCTGTGGCTTGCGACCTTTAGGAGCGGGCGGCTCCGTCGACGGGGAGGATGGCGCCCGTGACGTAGGAGGACATATCGCTCGCCAGGAAAACAAAGGCGTTGGCGACATCCTCGGGCTCGCCCATGCGACCCAGCGGAATGGTGGCGATGATGGGCTTGATGACCTCTTCGGGCAGGTTGGCGACCATGTCGGTTTTGGTTACACCGGGTGCTACGGCATTGACGCGAATGCCCATGGGGGCGAGCTCGCGCGAGAGCGACTGGACCATGCCGTTGACGGCGAACTTGGACGTGGGGTAGCCAACGCCGGAGGGCTGACCGTACTTAGCGACCATCGAGCTCGTGGTGGTGATGGTGCCGCCGTGGCCGGCTTCGGTCATGATCTTGGCGGCAGCCTGGTGGCCGTTAAAGACGGCGACGACGTTGAGGTCCATAACTTTGGCGAACTCCTCGGCCGTGTAGTTGAGCAGCGGCGAGCGCTGGGAGATTCCGGCGTTGTTGACGACCGTATCGAGACCGCCCATGTCGGCTGCAGCCTGCGTAAAGGCCTCAGTCACGGCTTCGAGCGAGGTGAGGTCGCAGGAGCGGCCCCAGACCTTGGTGTCGGGATAGGCGGCTGCCAGCTTCTCAACGGCCGCGTCGGCAGTCTCCTGGCGCGAGCCAAAGACGGTGACGGCAGCGCCTTCCTCGATAAAACGGCAGGCGATGGCATAGCCGATGCCGCGCGTGCCTCCGGTGACGATTGCTTTCTTGCCCTCGAGCAACATGGTGCTTCCTCTCTTCGCGGGCGGACATTCGCAGCACAGCGTAGCGGTAGCCGGAATCGGCCGCGTTTGCATATCGGTGAACGGTAGCCCGCGTTACCGATGAGCGGCTCGCGCAAATATGCTCTGCCGTTGTGCTTAGGGCAGGTGACAAAAGGGCTCCCGTCCCACATCGGACGGGAGCCCTCAAGGCGCGTATTGCTAGGCGAGCGTTGGGCTAGTTCGCCATAACGCCTTCGGTCCAAGCCTCGACGTCCTCGATGCGCAGGACGTTGGCGACCTCGGCCACGCAGTCGACGCTGGCAAGCTCGGCGGCGGCAGCCTGGACGTCCTTCTCGAGCGCGCGGTGCGTCAGGAAGATGACCGAGCAGGCATCGCTGACGCCCGACTTGCCATCCTCGACCTGGTTGATGAGCGAGATCGAGATGTTGTGCTTGGCAAAGATGTCGACCGTCTCGGACAGGGCGCCCACGCGGTCGGCGACCTTCAGGCGCACATAGTACTTGGTCTGGAGCTCGTCCATGGGCTTAAAGGCGAGGTTGTGACCATAGGGCTCAATCTCGGGTAGCGGAGCCACGCCGCGGCTGATCTGCTCGGAGAGCGACAGGATGTCGCCCACGACGGCACTCGCGGTGGGGAAAGAGCCTGCGCCGGCACCGTAGAACATGGTCTCGCCCACGGCGTCGCCTACCACGTAGACAGCGTTCATGGCGCCGTTGACCTTGGCGAGCATATGGTCTGCCGGGATGAGCGTGGGGTGCACGCGGACGTCGACGCCGGCTTCGGTGTTGCGTGCGATGCCCAGCAGCTTGATGGTGTAGCCGAGCTCGCGGGCCTGGGCAATGTCCTCGGCGCCGATGGTACGGATACCCTGCTGGTAGACATCGTCGGTGGTCACACGGGTGCCAAAGCCGATGGAAGCGAGGATTGCCGTCTTGCTGGCGGCGTCGAAGCCGTCGACGTCGGCGGACGGGTCGGCCTCGGCATAGCCCTTTGCCTGGGCGTCGGCGAGCACGTCAGCGTAATCGGCGCCCTCGGCGTCCATGCGCGACAGGATGTAGTTGGTGGTGCCGTTAAGGATACCGGCGATGGTCAGGATCTTGTTGCCCACCAGGTCGTGCTCGAGCGTGCTGACAATGGGGATGCCACCGCCGCAGCTGGCCTCGCACTTAATCTGCACGCCGCACGCGCGCGCCTTCTCGGCGAGCGTCTCGACATGACGGCCCAGCAGGGCCTTGTTGGCAGAGACGACGTGCTTGCCGTTCTCGAAGGCGGTGGTGAATATCTCGGTTGCGGGATGCTCGCCGCCGATCAGCTCGACGACGATGTCGACGGCGGGGTCGGTGACGACGTCGTGCCAGTCACTCGTAAAGGCCTCGCGCTCAATGCCTGCCGCCTCGGCCTGCTCCCAGGCAAGCGCGCAGGCGCGGGTCAGCTTAAGGTCGATGCCGTAGGCTGCCAGGTACTCATCGTGGTGGCTCTTGATCAGACGGGCCACGCCGCCGCCGACGGTTCCCAGACCGATCAGACCGACGTTCACGGTGCGCAGGGGTTCGCTCATAGATAGCTCCTTCGTGCATCTTATGGATGGATTAACCACTTAAAGGTTGAGTGCATTCTAGCGTGAACAGAGGGCGCGTGCTTGCCTGGCAGCGGGAGCAGCACAAAACGCCACCCCCGAAACGCTGCGGAAACATTGGAAACACGCTCGCTACAAACGAACTTCCGTAACAAACTGTCAACGTTTGCACCATAAGGTTTGCCCTGTACCGCAAGACGGCCGCACCGCGGCCAGCGAAAAGGGG
>URAQ01000267.1 GCA_900545875.1 uncultured Collinsella sp. | reverse complement strand
GGGCGTAAAGCCGTCCACGCGAGCCACCACGAGCACGCGGCAGGTATCGGCAAGCTCGGCGACACGATTCTCGACCTGGGCAAACACACGCTCCGAAAGCACAAACTGCGCCGCACCCATCACATAGGAGCCCTGCGCAAACGAAGCGCCACTCCATTTTTTAGACGACGAGAATGGAATGACCGACAGCGGCTCAGACACCTCGACCGGGCGATCGGCGTAATAGTTGAGCAGCGCCTGGCAGGTCTCGTTGGCATCGGCCGAAGTCGCACGCGCGACGTTAGCCAGCGCAAAATCGAGCACCGTGGTATCGACGGGAACGGCCGCCTCGTCCGAGCCGGCGTCTAGGCTCACGCCCTCAACCGGCAGCGGATACGTGCCCTCGACCTCCATGCGGCCCGACGTGATGGTGCCCGTCTTGTCCAGGCACAGCACGTCGACGCGAGCGAGCGTCTCGATGCAGTAGAGCTGCTGCGCCAGCACCTTGCGACGCGCCAGGCGCACCGTGGCGATTGCGAGCACCGACGAGGTCAGCAGCACCAGGCCCTGCGGGATCATGCCCAGCAGGGCGCCCACCGTGGACAGCAGCGCCGACGAAGGCACGCGACCGGCCAGCAGCTCGGAGAAGCACCACGAAAGCGCGCTATCGCCCGGGGTTCCCGCGGCATCCCACAGCTCGCTCACACTCGAGGCAAACAACGCCAAACCGAGCGGGATCATGATGATGCTCGCAAAGCGCACGATGGCGTTGAGCGCGTTCATGATCTCGGAATTGACCTTTTTAACGTACTTGGCCTCGTTGTTGATTTTGGCCACGTAGTTGTCGGCGCCGACATGGATCACGCGGGCGCGAAGCAGGCCCGAGTCGATAAAGCTGCCGCTCATGAGCTCGGAACCGGGCTGCTTCTTAATAAGGTCGCTCTCGCCCGTCAGCAGGCTCTCGTTCACGAGCGCCTCGCCCGATACCACCACGGCGTCGGCCGGAATCTGGTCGCCGCGCCCCAGGCGGATGATGTCGTCGAGCACGATCTGGTCCAAGTCGAGCTCCACCTCGGCGCCGTCGCGCACCGCGATGGCCTTCTTGGAGGTCAGCAGCGTGAGCTTATCGACCATCTTCTTGGAACGCATGGACTGAATGACGCCAATAGCGGTATTGAGGAACACCACGAACAGGAACGTCAGATTCTTAAACGAACCGGTCAAAATGACCAGGAACGCCAAGATCACGTTGATCAAATTGAACAGCGTGCAGAGGTTCTCGATGATGAGCTCTTTGACCGACTTGGTCTTGAGCTCCATGTTGCGGTTGATCTTACCGGCGGCGATGCGCTCCTCAACCTCGGCGGTCGAGAGTCCGCGCTCGATATCCGTTGCTGCCATACCACGTCCCATCACGTCGCGTCGGTATAAGAAAAACCGCCCGGACCATGCGAGGTTCGGACGGTCTTACGTTCGATGGTGCCCCATGTTGGATTCGAACCAACGGCCTTCTGCTCCGGAGGCAGACGCTCTAATCCCCTGAGCTAATAGGGCCAACGTTTGGCATTATACCCAAGTGCACCACGGGCTATCAAAATAAAAGAAAAAGCTTTGCAATTCCGAGGAAGACGCGGCGCAACGGCCCACTTTAGAAGGCAAAAGCGAGTCAGATAGTATAAACTCTCATGCACCATATATACACGGCTCGCGATGCGGGCCGTTTTTGCAAAAGTTATCCATCGAGGTGAGAGGCACACCATGATTGCAATTTTAAAGCAGAGCGCCAGCGACGAGGCCGTCGGCCATATCGTCAGCTGGATTGAGAAAAAGGGCCTGAAGACCGATGTCTCGCGCGGCGAGAATGAGACGATCATCGGCCTGGTGGGCGATACGACCAAGATCGACCCGTTCCTGCTCGAGTCCATGGATGTCGTCGAGCGCGTGCAGCGCGTCTCCGAGCCGTTCAAGCGCGCAAACCGCAAGTTCCACCCCGAGGACTCCGTCATCGACTGCGGCCACGGCGTCAAGATCGGTGGCGACCAGTTCCAGGTCATCGCCGGCCCCTGCTCCGTCGAGGGCGAGAACCTCATTCACATCGCACGCCGTGTAAAGGCCGCCGGCGCCACGATGCTGCGCGGCGGTGCTTACAAGCCCCGCACCTCCCCCTACGCCTACCAGGGCATGGGCCCCGCCGGCCTCGACCTGCTGTGCGAGGCGTCTGCCGAGCTCGACATGCCGATCGTTACCGAGATCATGGACCCGCGCGACGTGCAGGTCTTCTTGGACAAGAAGATTGACGTCATGCAGATCGGCGCCCGCAACGCCCAGAACTTCCCCCTGCTCAAGGAGGTCGGCAAGACCCAGACTCCGATCTTGCTCAAGCGCGGCATGTCCGGCACGATCGACGAGCTGCTTATGGCAGCCGAGTACATCATGAGCGAGGGCAACGACAACGTCATCCTGTGCGAGCGCGGCATCCGCACCTTCGAGACCCGCACCCGCAACACCTTCGACCTCAACGCCGTGCCGGTGCTGCACCACCTGTCGCACCTGCCCGTCGTCGCCGACCCCAGCCACGCCACCGGCTACACCCGCTACGTTGAGCCCATGGCGCTCGCCGCGACCGCCTGCGGTGCCAACGGC
>URAQ01000266.1 GCA_900545875.1 uncultured Collinsella sp. | reverse complement strand
CGCCGCCGCCGTGGGCCTGGTCGAGAAGATGATCAGCTTTTTGTTCATTGTCCCGAGCTCCATGGGCGCTACCGTCAGCGCACTCACGGCGCAAAACGCCGGCGCGGGCAAGGGCGACCGCGCACGTCAGGTGCTCAAGGACGCCATGACGATCTCGGTGGTGTACGGCTGCCTGATCACGGTGCTGATGTGGCTGGTGGCTCCGGCGTTTATTGGCTTTTTTGCCAAGGACGCTGCAGTAGTCGCGGCCGGCACCGGTTATATGCGCAGCTACATTTTCGACGCGATTTTTGCCGGCATCCACATTTGCTTTAGCGGCTTTTTCGCTGCGTATGGCAAGAGTTACATCGGCTTTGCGCACAACGTGCTAGCCGTGGCGCTCATTCGCGTGCCGGGCGCGTGGCTGCTGTCGAATGCCTATTCCGACACGCTGTTTCCCATGGGCATCGCTTCGCCGTGCGGATCGATTTTGTCGGCGGTCATCTGTGTTGTCGCGTTTACCGTGCTCAACCGCCGCGGAGCTTTTGACAAGTTGGCAGCGTAGCGGGGCAACGCGAGCCTGGCGCCCCTCCCCGACCCCATTGAAAGGAGCGGTCCTGTGACCGACACGCCAAGTGAACATACTGAGGGCCTGCTCCGCATTGGCGAGGTGGCGCGCCTGTTTAACCTGAGCGTGGGGACGCTACGTCATTACGAGCAGATGGGCTTGCTGGACCCGGCGCACATCGATCCGGCAAGTGGGTACCGCTACTACGGATCGCGGCAGCTCTCCACCCTCAACACCATCAGCCACCTGCGCGTTCTCAACTTGCCGTTAGCACAAATCCGCGAGTTTGTGACCACGCGCGATGTGAACCTTATGCAGCGGCAGCTGGCTCAGCAACAGGAGCTCATCGAGCGCAAGCGCCGCGAGCTGGAGCGCGTGTCGCGCAAGATCGATAACCGGCTTGCTCTACTGCACGATGCCTTGAACACCGAGCTCGATACCATTTGCACAATCGATGCGCCCGAGCTTCGCTGCGCCGTGTTGCGCGAACGCGTCAACCCTACCGACGCCTATGCGCTGGAGTGGCAGATTCGTCAATTGCAGAAGGGCCAGCACGAGACCTTTGTCTTCCTGGGCAACTTGGGCGTTGGGATTAGCGCCGAACGCCTGGCCGCCGGCGACTTTGATGGCTACGACGAGGTCTTTCTACTGCTCGATGACACCGATGAATACCTGGGCGATGTCGAGGTGCGACCCGCCGCGCGCTGCCTGACCATTAGCTTTCGCGGCACGCACGGGCAAGCGGGTCCGCGCTACGAGCAGCTGCTCGGCTATATGCGCGAGCACGGCCTGACACCCGCCGGCCCCTCGCGTGAGATTGCCCTTATCGACGACATCATCAGCGACGACCCGGCGACCTACGTGACGCAGATCACGGTACCCGTATCGCTAGGCTAGACCGAGCCTCGTCTCTAACTCGGTCAACGCCTCAAAAGCATCACGAGACGCATCTGCCGAGCGCTCACGTTCCGCAATGCGAATTCGCGCCATCAGGTGCTCTTTTGCCTGCCCTTGGGCGTGCCTCGTGCGCCCTTCCGCCTGCGAGCAATTGCGATTCTCTATATCCATTACGCCACCGGCACCTCGCCGGTAGCCAGAATCTGCTCGAGTGCGTCCTCGTCCAGCACAGGCACACCCAGCTGCTCGGCTTTGGTGAGCTTGGAGCCCGCTTTGGGGCCGGCAACCAGGTAGCTCGTCTTCTTTGACACGCTGCCCGAAACCTTGGCGCCGAGCACCTTGAGCGACAGGCCCGCCTCGTCGCGCGTGCGGTTGACGAGTGTACCAGTGAGCACAAAGGTTAAACCCGCAAGCGGCTGTGCGTCGGCGAGCTCGCCCGCCACGCCAGCGTCGGCTGCGGCTTGCGCGTGCGCGGCGCCCAGGTCGACCTCGAGCGACAGGCCCGCCTGACGCAGGCGCTCCAGCACGGCAAGGTTTTCGGGCACGGCCAGGAACTGCTTGACGCTCGCCGCGATCTTGGGACCGATGCCCTCGCACTCGGCGATGTCCTCTTCGCTCGCCAAGATAAGTTTGTCAATCGACAGGAATCGTTCGGCGATGACCTCGCCCACGCTCTTGCCCACGTGGCGTATACCCAGGGCAAACAGCACGCGACCGAGCGGCTGACTCTTGGACTTGTTGAGCTCGGCGATGATCTTTTCGGCCGTCTTGAGGCCCACCGGAATGGGATCGCCCTTCTTGACGCCCTTTTTGCTGTTTGAGCTGGCATAGGTGCGCCCCGTGTCCAGCCCGGCGATGTCGTCAACCGTGAGCTGGTAGAAGTCAGCGACATCGTGAATCAGCCCGGCGGCGATCATCTTGTCGACAATCTCGTCGCCCAGGCCGTCGACGTCCATGCAGCCGCGGCTCACCCAGTGGAGCAGGCGCTCCTTGAGCTGCGCGGGGCAATCGATGGAGACGCAACGGTAAGCGACCTCGCCATCCTCGTGGACAACGGGGCTGCCGCACACGGGGCAGACCTCGGGCATGTGCCAGTCGACCGAATCGACCGGGCGCTTGTCGAGCACCGGGCCCACAACCTCGGGGATTACGTCGCCCGCCTTGTGCACGATGATAGTGTCGCCATCGCGCACGTTTT
>URAQ01000265.1 GCA_900545875.1 uncultured Collinsella sp. | reverse complement strand
GCGTCGATGTTCAGGTGCATCTGCTTGTCGACCGGCAGCAGGCCCGTGTCGTAGCCCGAGTGGTTCTGCATGGTCACGTCGAAGATAAACTGCGGATCGGCGTTCTGGTCGAGCAGCTCAAGAATCTTGTCGTAGGTAGCCTGGTCGGTCACCATGCCGCGCAGGGTATCGGCGCCCTGGAAATCGTTGATGGACAGGAACTGGTCAAAACCAAAGTCCTTGTAGACGTTCTCGCGGTTCCAGTTGGTCGCGTGGTTGGGGTGCATAGCCGTGGTGGAATAGCCGAGCGATTTGAACTGCTCTGCCAGGTTCCCGGTCGTCTCCATGTTGTAGATGGTGTAGGGGTACACGCCCGAGCCCAGGTTGGCCATGGAGTTGCCGGTCATAAACTCAAACTCGGTATTGGCGGTGCCGCCGCCGTAGGCGCTCACGTAGAGCTTGCCGCGGCTGAGGCAGTTGGACAGGCTCTTAAAGTACTGCGGACCCTCGTAGCCGGCGCGCATCTCCTGATAGATTGAAAGGTCCGAGAAGGTCTCGTTCATGATGGCGATGACCGTGGGCTTCTCGCTGTCGAACTGCTCCTTTGCGGCGGTGCGCTCGTCACTCTTGGCTGCGTCGGACTTGTCGTAGGCCTTGGCGTACTTTTTGAGCGTGGCCTTGGCATCGTCAACGGAGTAGTCGGCGGGTTTGGGCGGCTTGATGGACTGCGCTGCACTAATAAAGGCGGGCAGGTAGCCCTCGCGCCAGTAGCTCTCGAGCGGGCGCCAGGTGTAGACAGTGATGCCGAGGGTGTTGTAGTAGTCGATAAGCGTGACGTGCGCGGTCACGCCGCCCAGGCACAGCACCGCGACGAGCAGGTTGGTGAGCAGCATGCGCTTGGCATTGACAGCGCCCTTCTGACGGTGCGGTGCCACCAGACCGGCGTACTCGCACAGCAGCATGCCGATGGCGGTAAAGCCCATGGACAGCACGCAGAACAGCGAGATCGAGAAGGTGTAGCCATTGCCGGCGACTGCGGCGGCGGTGGAGATGGCCGAAAGGTCGCCCGGCTGGATGGGCATGGATTTAAACGTGATGACGAAGTATTCGGCAATGCCCAGGATAAAGAGGGCGAAGGCCAGGACTGCCGGGGCTGCGCCGTGGCGCTGGAACAGGAAGAACAGGCCGGCCATGAGAGTGGTGATGATGGCCCACTCGAGCAGAATGCACAGGGGGTAGACCCAGGTAAAGTCGTGGTTGGACGAGACCTCCATGCCCAGCAGCGCAAAGACGCCGGCGAGCAGCAGGTACAGGACGGCGGCGACGAGCGGTTTGCCCACAAAGGCGCCGCGCAGGCGGGCGAGCTTGCCGGTGGGGGCGGGGGCATCGGTAGCAGCGAACGCAAAGACGCGCGGGGCGATGCGGTCGCGGGCGATGCTGGCCCAGGCGCATCCGGTGAGGATGGCGTTGGTTAGGATGAGCATCACAAAGGCGAGCGGCTCGTTTTGGGCGACGAGGCCAATGGCGCCCCAGACGGTCAAAAAGAGCTGGAACAAGCCAAAGGCGACGCTCCATACAAGGGCGCTCTTGGCGACGGTGCCCGACTGCGCGCGGACTGCTTTGGCCTCACGCGTGACAAGGTAGACGGTCGCCGCAAGACCGACGAGCGAGATAGCGGCTGCGAACATGCAAAGACTCCTCACGAACTTAAACCTACGAAAGCGGGATGTACCCGATAGTTACCACGATATGCGCTGCATGCGATGCCCGCGCAACAACAACCAGCCATATTAACGCGCGCGTGTGGCAGTGTTGCGCAATGGAGTGCCCACCTGCGCGATAATGGACGGGAATTACACGGAAACGTAAAGGCTTCTTAAAGAAATGACGAGGGCGGAGCGATGAACGAGCAAGTTTGTGCGACGGGCGTGAGCGGCGATATGGGCACCGGCGTGGACGCGGGCGGCTATCCGCTGGAGTCCGCGGGCAATGCGTTGCTCGACGTTTTGGAGCAGCGCTCCTCCACGCGTGCGTTTGCGTGCGATGATGAGGGCCGTCCCGTGGCGGTGACCGACGAGCAGCGGGCGGCGATTCTGCATGCGGCGAGTCGTGCGCCGTCGGCGGGCGCCATGATGATGTATTCCATCGTGAGCATCCGCGAGCAGGCAACGCTCGACCGCCTGGCCGACCTGTGCGACCACCAGCCCATGATCGCCAAGGCGCCCTGGGCACTGATATTTGTGGTCGATTATGCCAAGTGGATCGATCTGTTTGAGCACGTGGGCTGCTTTGAGCCCGAGTTTGTCGAGCGCACGGGTAAGGCGCCCCGCCGCGCGCCGGGTTTGGGCGACTTTGCCATCGCGGCCCAGGACGCCGTGATCGCCGCGCAAAACGCCGTGGTTGCCGCCGAGGCTCTGGGCCTGGGGAGCTGCTATATCGGTGATATCGTCGAGAATGCCGAGGAAGTTGCCGAGCTGCTCGATCTGCCGCCCTATACCATGCCGCTGTCGATGCTCATCATCGGCACGCCCCGCAAGGAGCGCCCGGCTATTGCGCATCCCGTGGTGAACCTGGTGCACGAGGAGCGCTACTGCCGCGCCGATGCTGCGACCATGGACGCGCAGGTGGCCGAGATGGACGCGATGTTCCGCCCTCACGCAACGGAGTCCGGGGCGCGTGTGC
>URAQ01000264.1 GCA_900545875.1 uncultured Collinsella sp. | reverse complement strand
GTCGCGCCCCCGGACGCGACGAGACCGCGACCAAACGACGCGAGGCTGACGCAGCCCACATCATCGCCGGTGTTGTCGATGGACATACCACCGGCGCGCCCATCGCCGCGATTATCGAGAACACCAACACGCGCTCCAAGGATTACTCCGAGCTGCGCCGCAAGCCCCGTCCGGGACATGCCGATTACCCGGCGCGTGTGAAGTATCACAACATGCACGATGTCGCTGGTGGCGGGCATTTCTCCGGCCGCCTAACGGCACCCTTATGCATCGCCGGCGGCATTGCGCTGCAGGCACTCGAGGCCCGCGGCATTGAGGTCATGGCGCACGTCGCGCAGATCGGCGGCATCTCCGACCTGCCGATGGACGATATGGTCTATCGCGAGACCGACCGCAAGGCAATTCTTACGAACGACCTGCCCTGCATTGACGCCGCCGCTGCCGGTCGCATGCGCGAGGAGATTCTGGCCGCGCGCGATGAACTCGACAGCATCGGTGGCATCGTGGAGTGCGGCATCTACGGACTGCCTACGGGCATCGGAGACCCCATGTTCGACGGCATCGAGAACCGCATCGCGCAAATCGCGTTTGGCATTCCCGCCGTAAAGGGCGTGGAGTTTGGCATGGGCTTTGCCGTGGCCGCCATGCGCGGCAGCGAGAACAACGATCCGTATCGCATCGATGCCGAGACCGGCGAGATCAAGGTCGAGTCCAATAACGCCGGCGGCATCCTGGGCGGTATTTCGACCGGCGCGCCCGTCATGTGGCGCATGGCCGTAAAGCCGACGCCCTCAATTGGCCGCGAGCAGCAGACCGTAGACATGGACGCCATGGAAAATGCCGAGCTCTCGGTCCACGGCCGTCACGATCCCTGCATCGTCCCGCGCGCCGTACCCGTAGCCGAGGCAGCCGCCGCCCTCGCCATCTGGGACGCTCTCCTCGAGGACGCCGCCCAGCTCTAACCCGACTCACCTGGGTTGCCTGTCAACTCAGCCGTAACGTGAAAGGGGCCTCCATGGACCTTGCCGATATTCGCCAGGCCATCGATGGCATCGATACCACGCTCCTCAACAGCTTTGTCGAGCGCATGGACATTGCCACCGAAGTCGCCAAGTCAAAAATCGAGATGGGCAAGGCCGTCTTCGACCCCGCCCGCGAGCGCTCCAAGCTCAACAACCTCGCCAGCCGCGCGCCCGAGCGCTACGAGGCACAGACCATCGCCCTGTTCCGCCTCCTCATGAGCATGAGCAAGGCCGAGCAGCAGCGCTACATCAACGAGCTCAAGGGCATCACCGTCTCGCAAAAGGCACACGCCACGGCTGCAGCCTCCGACACGCCCTTCCCTCAAACGGCCACCGTCGCCTGCCAGGGCGTGGAAGGTGCCTATAGCCAGATCGCCGCGTGCAAACTCTTCGACGTGCCCGACATCGCGTTTTTCGAGACCTTCGAAGGCGTTATGCGCGCTGTGCGCGACGGCTTCTGCGAGTTTGGCGTGCTGCCCATCGAGAACTCCACCGCCGGCTCGGTCAACGCCGTCTACGACCTGCTCGCCCAGTTCGATTTCCACATCGTGCGTTCGCTGCGACTCAAGATCGACCACAACCTGCTCGTCAAGCCCGGCACCAAGCTCGCCGACGTGCGCGAGGTCTACAGCCACGGCCAAGCCATTGCCCAGTGTGCCGGCTTTATCGAGTCCCACGACCTGCACGCCACCAAGTACCCAAACACGGCCATGTCGGCCGAGATGGTCGCCAACTCCGAGCGCACCGACGTCGCCGCCATCGCCTCGCGCAGTTGCGCGGCGCTCTACGGCCTGGAGGTGCTGGAGTCCAACATCCAGGACTCGGACAACAACTACACGCGCTTTGTCGTCATCAGCCGCGAGCCGCGCGTCTACCCCGGCGCTAATCGCACCTCGCTCATGATCACCACGGCCAACGAGCCGGGCGCCCTCTATCGCGTGCTCGAGCGCTTCTACGCACTCAACATCAACCTCATCAAGCTCGAGAGCCGCCCCATCCCCGGCCGCGACTTTGAATTTATGTTCTACTTTGATCTGGACTGCCCCTTTGGCAGCAAGGCCCTCGACGACCTGCTCGATTCCATCGACGACGTGTGCGAAAGCTTCACCTACTTTGGCAGCTACACGGAGGTGCTCTAGATGACCGATACCGCCGCAACCCGCCCCTACGGAGTGCTGGGCCGCGTGCTGGGCCACAGCTACACCCCGACCATCTACAAGGAGCTCGCGGGGCTCGAGTACGTGCGTTTTGAGCGCGAGCCCGAAGACCTCGCGGCCTTTATGACGGGTAAAGAATGGGAAGGCACCAACGTGACCATCCCCTACAAGCGCGCCGTCATGGAATACCTGGACGAGCTGAGCCCGCTGGCCGAGCGCATGGGCAACGTCAACACCATCACACGCCTGCCCGACGGCCGCCTGCGCGGCGACAACACCGACTACTTCGGTTTTCAGTGCCTGGTCGAGGAGCTGGGGGTTGAGGTTGCCGGCAAGAAGGCTCTCGTACTCGGCGCCACTGGCGGCGCCGGTACCACGGCAAGTATGGTGCTGGGAGACATGGGCGCCATCGTCGTACCCGTGGGTCGCACGAGCGAGGTCAACTACGACAATATCGCGCAGCAGTCCGACGCCTCCCTACTC
>URAQ01000263.1 GCA_900545875.1 uncultured Collinsella sp. | reverse complement strand
TACGGGCTCAAAGCCCCAAGCCAGCGCCGCGTCGATGCCAGCCATGGTCTGTTCGAGCCGGCCCAGGCGCGTGATCTTTCCAAAGAGCGCGGGGTCGAGCGTGTCGAGCGAGATGTTAACGCGGTTAAGACCGGCATCTTTGAGCTGCGGTGCCAGCTTGGGCAGCAGGGCGCCATTGGTGGTAAGCGAGATGTCCTCGATCTGCGGAATCGCGCGGATGTCGCGGATGAGCGGAATGATACGGCGGCTGACCAGCGGCTCGCCGCCCGTCAGGCGCACGCGGCGAATGCCCTCTCCCGCTACCAAGCGCACAAAGCGGGCGATTTCCTCGGCGCTGAGCAGCTCGTCGTGCGCGCGGGGCGCCACGCCATCGGCCGGCATGCAGTAGATGCAGCGGAAATTGCACTTGTCGGTAACGGCAATGCGCAGGTAGTTGATATCGCGGCCAAAGCCGTCATGTTGCACGTGCCCGCCCACGCGGCCCTCCCCTCACGCGGCGTTTTATTCTTCGGAAAACATAATACCCCACGATAGAATCATGCCGACACCCGTACGACAGGACAGGTCGCTTCGAGCAAGTCCGGCTTCCCAAGCCCATCCTTAGCATACAAGCCATCACAACAATCGATGCTTTTTCCGTTTTTGGCAAAAAACGTCGAATGTTGTGATGCTTTGCCTGCCCACGGCACCCCGCAGAAGGACCGGAACGTCCCTAAAGGCCGCCGTCCCAGTGCCGAATCACGAATTCTCGTAGGTCGTTTTGACGTTTCTGGAACGCTTCGCTTCGGTCGCACTTAAGGCCCATAGCGAGCGCGATGGCATTCATTGCCCGATGCAATTGCAGTTGATGGGCAAACTGAGTCCCGGTGAGGACGATCATCCTAAAGCCCAGCGCGCTCAGCACGGTCATACGCTCCGCATCCGACGCGCTGCGCTGTTTATCAAGATGGTCAGAGCCGTTGTATTCAATCCCCGTACCGCTCGCAGGCGCATATACGTCGATCTCGAAATACCCGGCCTTTGCGAGATACTTGAATTCGTTGGGAACATCGACCCGATGGCTGAGCTCAACCTTGGCGTATCCCAGCCCTCCCTGGGAACGTTTTGCTACGACCATGATTGCAGTGGCCGTCTCCATGGGCGATCGCGCGCCATCGTGCACCCGCTTGAGCACGGCGGCCGCGCGTATAGCCCCCTGACGAGATCGGTTCTCATTGCAATAAGCAATCAAGTCGGCAACGGTATACCTCTGCCCCATCTCGATATAATCGCCTGTCGACAGATGATTCAAATGGTATCGGGCGCAGATTTCATACCCATATTCCAGCTGCTCGGGCTCGCTCATCCACGAACCCGCTTGGACAAAGCACATGGCCTCATCAACCACTAGAAGGCCCTCTGCCACCTCGATAAGATGACCTGGAGGTACCGGCGCTCCAAACACGTGGCACCTAAATCCAGCCGGCGTCGAGCGCTCAAAATCGAAGTTGACGAGCGTGTCGATATGATCGAGCTCTTCTCGTGGAATACCAAGAGAAACCAGATAGTCGACAACGATCCCAACTGCCGTTGAAGCCCTCAGCCCCTTGGCATCGAGCGCCAATTTGGGCAGGCTCGCGTCCGGTTCCGCCTCGTTAGCAAGCGAGTCCTCATCGTATAGACTGCTTGCTCGCGAGAGCGGCTCGGACGGGCGCGCCACGTTGTGGTACAGCCAGGCAGTCTTATGGGACAGGACGATCGGCAGGTCCATGAGCCCTCCAATGAAGTCGGATAACCAACCTTATTCCCCTGCCCACGGGTTCGCACACCTTCGTGCGCAAGAAAGCGATTCCACCCGGTCGAGTGGCAGAAAAACCATCACAACATTCGATGCTTTTCCCGATTTTGGCAAAAAACGTCGAATGTTGTGATGGTTTGAGACAAGGCGAGGGGCACGGAGGGGTCAAAGCATCGTGCTCGAACAGGTTAATCCAACTCTTTTAAGCCATGCGCCAGTTGCCAGTACTCGCCGTGCTGGGCGAGCAGCTCTTCGTGCGTGCCGCGCTCGATGATGCGGCCGTGCTCGAGGACCATGATGGCGTCGGCGTCGCGGACGGTGGACAGGCGGTGCGCGATCATAAACGTGGTGCGTCCGCGCATGATGCGGTCCATACCGCGCTCGATGAGCTTTTCGGTACGCGTGTCGATGCTCGAAGTGGCCTCGTCCAAGATGAGCACCGGCGGGTCGGCGACGGCCACGCGCGCGATGGCGAGCAGCTGGCGTTGGCCCTGCGACAGGTTGGCGCCGTCGGCCGTGACCGGCGTGTCGTACCCTCTAGGCAGGCGGCGGATAAACGAGTCAGCGCAGGCAGCCTCGGCGGCGGCGCGCACTTCCTCGTCGGTCGCGTCGAGCTTGCCAAAGCGGATGTTCTGCGCAATGGTGCCGCTAAACAAGTGCGTGTCCTGCAGCACAATGCCGAGCGACCCGCGCAGGCTGGCCTTGGCAATGTGCTTGACGTCGATGCCGTCGTACGTGATCTCGCCGTCATCGACCTCGTAGAAGCGGTTGATGAGGTTGGTGATGGTCGTCTTACCGGCGCCTGTGGAGCCCACAAACGCGATCTTTTGCCCCGGCTTGGCAAACAGGTTGAGGTCCGTGAGCACACGGGTGCCCGGCACGTAGGAAAAGTCCACGGCATGGAAGCGC
>URAQ01000262.1 GCA_900545875.1 uncultured Collinsella sp. | reverse complement strand
ACCCGCCGCCTGCGGACGCAACAGCCGGCATCCTGCACTCAGCGGCACCGAGCAACCTGTCTTAACAAGAAATCGAGGCCCAAGCAGGTCATTCGGCACCTCCAGACCCCACAAAAGTGTCGCGTCATAACCCCAAAACGCCCAATCGGGATGAAACTCTGCAAGCCCTTTGATGGTACGCAGCGCTCGCTCCGCCGGCGTCAGTACAACCCAATCATGTTGAAAGCAGAACAAATACGGCTCGGGCTCCGCAATGTCATCGGTTCCCACATGACGCCGCAGCCACAAGAGCTCGGCATTGTCGTGTGTCACAAGCAGCACACCTTGTTCAGCCGCCTCCGTAAGCCGCGCGAGCATCCTATTCCGCGCCAAGGTGTTACGTGTTGCATGCTTGTGTTTAAGAACGGTATTAGACACTTTCATCACCACCATATCGGAGAAATGGGTCATTGTCACCGTTGTCACTGTCGACAAACGTCTCGATCTGTAACAGTTACGAGCACAAGCAGCCGCCAAACGTTATAGATCGAGACATTCGTGCAGCATTGCGCCTCTTTGTCTCAATCTGTAACAGGAAGACCGAGTTTTGGCCTGTAGATGTTACAGATTGAGACATTCCCCCAGTCCGCTGCCAAACGTCTCGATCTGTAACAGTTAGACCGATTATTGAACCCTTCCCGTTACAGATTGAGATCTTTCGGCAGGCTCCAACCTTCCGTCTTGATCTGTAACAGTTAGAAGGCTAAACGGGCCCTTGTTGTTACAGATCGAGACAAATAGACAGGCGGCGGTACTGCGACAGCCCACCCCCTACTCCCATTCTTGTTCGTAGATGTTGAGGGACTTTACGTAGCGCCCCTGGGCACCCATGATGTCGCGGACCAGACGCAAGAAGAAACTGATGCACGAGGTGTCAAAGCCATCCTGCAGGTCCTCCGGATGCACCGCACCAGGCCCATCGACCGCCGTGTCACTCAGGCGCGCGATGTCGTACAGATAGAGCTGTCCCGCCGTCAGCCAGACATCGTCGACGCAGGCGAGGCGCACCGCAATCGCGCCGTCGCTCCAATGCTCCTTTTGCACGATATGCGGGTCGTAGACATCAAAGCGACGGTCGGTGCGCGTATCCTTCAGCGCGACCATACCAGTCGCAGGATCCTTGTCCAAAATGCCAAAGCGCGAGAAATACTGCGTGTCGCGTACCTGCTCGAGCCGCTTGAGCGAGGCAGGCGAAAGCGATGCCGACGGCTCGTCAACATACAGCTCGAGCAGCGTCTTGCCATGGCGATAGGGGCGCTCGAAGAGCAGCCAATCGGTAAATGCCATGTTGTAGGCCATGATTTCGTTTTGCGAAGGCTCGGTGCAATAGCTGAGCCACGGGTCGACAATGATCTCGAACTGTTCGCGCGCCGGCTCCAAAAACTGGAACTTCCGCACCATCCAAAAATGGGCCATGTCGGCAATATCGTTGCCGACGGCTTCGGCTAGCTGCGCTCGGTCTAAAGCGTGGTCAGTCATGGCATCCCCCTCAAACTGATGGACCTCAATTTGAGCTTACGAGGAGAGTGGGCAGCCACGACCAGCGCGGGCAAAATAGGCCTCCGGCTGCAAACCAGATGCTGACCAAACACTTGACGGGATGCTTGACCGAAAATGCGCACCGCAACAAAACCGCAGGTAAACATAGACGTCCAACCCGCCCTTTTGAGCCAGATACCCGCAGCCACCACAGAAACAACAGGTGACCACAGCCCAAGAAGTCGACAAATGAACACCCGTACGTCGACAAACGAGCAAATCGCTCGCAAAGAGTGTCCCCAATGACTAGACAAAAAATGACTAGTCATTGGGTGTTCTTAAATGACTACTTTACAGCTCCAGCGCATCGGCGACTTCGGCTGCGCAGGCCAGGGCATCGGCCATGGCGTTCACCACGAGCGAGCTGCCGTTGCGAGCATCACCCGCCACATACACCGGCGCGGCATCCGCGGCGACACCCTCCGTGCGAGCCGCGAGATGCGAGCCCTCGGCAGCCATCACCGGCAGCGGACGACCAGCGGTGGCAACAGGCACGCCAACGGCGTCGAACACGCCATGCTCGGGACCCGTAAAACCGCAGGCGATGAGCACCAGCTGCGCCGGCACCTCGTGCTCGGAGCCCGCGATGCGCTCGGGCTTGCCAGCCGACCAATCCAGATCGACCACGCGCAGGCCCGCGGCCGCACCCTTCTTGTCCAGCAGCACCTCGAGCGTATCCACGCCCCAAGCGCGCATCTCGCCGCCCATGGCAGCGATGGCCTCCTGCTGGCCGTAATCGGTCTTCTTAACGTTGGGCCACTGCGGCCAGGGGTTGCTCGCCGCGCGCGCATCAGGCGCCGCCGGCAAGAACTCAAACTGGCGCACGCTGTGCGCACCCTGACGCACCGCGGTACCCACGCAGTCGTTACCGGTATCGCCGCCGCCAATGACCACAACGTCCAGGCCGCGCGCGTTCACCGCGGGCTCGCCGCCATCGAGCACCGAGACGGTCGAAGCCGTCAGGTAGTCCACGGCATACACCACGCCCGGGGCATCAATGTTCGCAGCCGAAAGCCCACGCGGAGCACGGGCGCCGGCAGCCACCACGACGGCGTCAAAGTCGTCGAGCTTGGCGGTAACCTTGGGATCGCTCACGTCGGCACCCAGCTCGAACACA
>URAQ01000261.1 GCA_900545875.1 uncultured Collinsella sp. | reverse complement strand
AGGCCGTCGGCGTCGCCCATCTTGACCATCATGGTGCCAAAGTAGGTGGCGTCCATCACCTGGGCGCGAGCCTGCTCGATGGTGACGCCCTTCTTGGCGCGGAGCTCGGCAAACTTCTGCGCGTACTCCTCGTGCTTCTCGGCGTTGCGCGGGTCGATGACGGTGGCGCCGGGAACGTTGATGTCATCGGGGTTGCCCAGGATGACGATGTTGGCCAGGCCCTCCTCGATGATCTTGTTCGCCGCGACGATGGTGCGCGGGTCCTCGCCCTCGGGCAGGACGATGGTCTTAAGGTCGGCCTTGGCGGCAGACTTCATACGGTTTAGGAAATCGCTCATGTTACTCCTTGCAAGCGTTCCGCTAAGCTCCAGGCCCTCGGCTGTACACGAATAAACCCGCTGCTAGCGGGTTTACCTTTCAATTATGTACGCCGCGGTGCTTGAGCTTTCCTTGTGTGGCAAGCTCATTATAGGACGCATTAGCGCTATAATCGCTCTGATAAATATGTCTCGACGTATGTTCGAGAAAAAGCCCAGTTAAAAAGCGTGTGGCTTTTGACAAGGAGTATCGATGCAGATTACCTCAGGCCTGCCTGAAGGCTTTAATGCCGGTGCGTACGACATGATCGTTGTCGGTGCCGGGTACGCTGGTGCCGTTTGCGCCCGCCGTCTTGCCGAGACTATCGGCTATCGCGTTGCCGTTCTGGAGCGTCGTAGCCACATTGCGGGCAATGCCTACGACTGCGCTGACGAGGCTGGAATCCTGGTCCACGAATACGGTCCGCACATTTACCACACCTTTAACGAGCGCGTGCACAATTTCCTGTCGCGCTTTACCAAGTGGACGGACTATCAGCACAAGGTGCTTGCCAACATCAACGGCACCCTTATGCCTGTGCCCTTCAACCACGCGAGCCTCAAACTTGCTTTTGGCGATGAGCGCGGCGAGGAGCTGTATCAAAAGCTCGTGGAGACCTTTGGCAAGGATGTCAAGGTTCCCATTATGGAGCTGCGCAAGAAGAACGACCCGGATCTCGCCGAGGTTGCCGACTATGTCTACGAGAATGTCTTTTTGCATTACACCATGAAGCAGTGGGGCCAGACGCCCGACCAGATCGACCCGTCGATCACCGGCCGCGTTCCCGTTTTTGTGGGAGACGATGACCGCTACTTCCCGCAGGCTCCCTTCCAGGGCATGCCGCAGGACGGCTATACCGCGCTGTTCGATCACATGCTCGACCACGATCTGATTGATGTGTTCTGCGATGTGGACGCCCGCGACCTCTTCGAGATCGACGAGACCACCGTCAAGATCGACGGCAAGGTCTATGGCGGCGAGATCGTCTACACCGGTCCGCTCGACGAGCTGTTCAACCTCGACCTGGGCGCTCTGCCGTACCGTACGCTCGACATGAAGTTCGAGACGCTCGATATGGACCAGTTCCAGCCCGTGGGCACCGTCAACTACACCACGAGCGAGGACTACACGCGTATCACCGAGTTCAAGAACATGACCGGTCAGGTCCTGCCCGGCAAGACCACCATCATGAAGGAGTACTCCAAGGCCTATACGCCCGACTCGGGCGAGACGCCGTACTACGCCATTCTTGAGCCCGAGAACCGTGAGCTCTATGAGCGCTATCTTGAGCGCGTCCAGAACCTGACGAACTTCCACCCGGTGGGTCGTCTGGCCGAGTATCGTTACTACGATATGGACGCCGTGACCAATTCCGCCCTCGATCTTTCGGATGAGATTATCGCCTGCCATGCATAAAGTCATAACATTCGGTATTCCCTCGTATAACGCCGCCAAGGACATGGACCATTGCATCACCTCCATCTTGGAGGGGAGCAATTACGCCACCGATATCGAGATTATCGTGGTGGACGACGGCTCCAAGGACGAGACGGCCGATAAGGCCGACGAGTGGGAGGCCCGTTATCCCGGTATCATCCGCGCGGTGCACCAGGAGAACGGCGGCCACGGTATCGCCGTTCTTTCGGGCCTGCGCGAGGCACAGGGTACGTACTACAAGGTCGTCGATTCGGATGACTGGCTCGACGGCGCGGCCCTTTCGACCATGCTGTCGATCCTGCGTGGCTTTGAGGAGCGCGACCAACGCGTCGACCTGTTTATCTCCAACTACGTGTACGAGAAGGTCTACGAGGGCACGCATACCGCTATTGGCTACAAGTTTGCCCTGCCGCGCAAAAAGATATTCACCTGGGATCAGATCGGGCACTTCCGTCTGGACCAGAATCTGCTTATGCACAGCCTGTGCTATCGCACGGACGTGCTGCGCGAGTCCAACCTGCCTATGCCGCCGCACACCTTCTACGTGGATAACATCTACGCCTACGTGCCCCTGCCGCGCTGCAAGACCATGTATTACGCCGACATCGACCTCTACCGCTACTTCATTGGCCGCGAGGGCCAGAGTGTCAACGAGGCTACGATGGTCAAGCGTCTGGACCAGCAGTTCCGCGTTACGCGCATCATGATGGAGTCGTTTCACCTGTACCAGGATGTCGAGTCTTCGCGCCTGCGCTCCTACATGATGGGCTATTTCACCATGATGATGGCAATCTGCTCGGTGCTCACCAAGCTTTCCGAGGAAGAATGCGCCGATGAGCGCCTGAAGACGCTGTGGAGTGATCTGAAGGCCTATGACGAGCGCATGTATCGTCGCGCTCGCTACGGCGTGG
>URAQ01000260.1 GCA_900545875.1 uncultured Collinsella sp. | reverse complement strand
GGATCGCTGCTGGGCCCGGGCGGCGACCAGGCCTTCATTAAAAGGATCATCGACACCGCGCGTGAGGCTGTGGTGCCGCGTGCGCAGACGGGCATTTTGGGCCTGGCGCTGGGCACGTTCTTTGACTACTACGTCACCTACGTCGTGAGTGCCGAGGTCGGCATGATTCAGCGCTGGTTTGAGCGTGGGCTCACCGAATCGCCCGAGGCCATGGCGCGCATTATGACGGTGCTCGCTTTTGTGCGCCCTGGTGACCTGTATGGCCAACCCATCGATATCAACGTGCCGGAATACGGCATGAAGCTATTGAACCTGCAGCTCGAGGACGCGGCCGACACCACCGCAGCCGTCGAGTCCAACAACTAAGAGGAGAGACAATGAGCAAACTCGTCGAAGGCATTAAGGACCGTATGGTCGCTGCCGCGCGTGAGGCTGCACCCGCCGTGGTGGATGCCGCGCAGAAGGCGGCGACCGCTGCTGCCGAGAAAGTTGCCGAGGCAGTTGCCGATGCCAAGAACGCAGCAGGGGAGACGTCCGTCGCTAGCGAGCCAGCCACCGCCGCTGAGCCCGTAGCCGCCGTCCACGCCCCCGAAGGCGCGATCTTCAACCCCGAGAACGCCCGCGGCAACCTGCACCTGGGCATCGACGTGGGCTCCACCACCGTCAAGCTCGCCGTGCTCAACGACGACAACCAGATCGTCTACGCCAAGTACCAGCGCCACCACACCGATGTCCGTGCCTGCGCCCGCGACCTGTTCGAGGGTGCTGCGACCGTGCTGCCGGCTGCCCAAATGACCTGTGCCATTACCGGCTCGGGCGGCCTGCTGCTGTCCCAGTGGCTCGACCTGGAGTTTGTCCAGGAGGTCATCGCCAGCAAGCGTGCCGTCGAGACCCTCATCCCGGCCACCGATGTCGCCATCGAGCTGGGCGGAGAGGACGCCAAGATCATCTACTTTGACAACGGCATCGAGCAGCGCATGAACGGCACCTGCGCCGGCGGTACGGGCGCGTTCATCGATCAGATGGCAACCCTGCTGCACACCGACGCGAGCGGCCTCAACGAGCTCGCGGCCAATGCCACCACCATCTATCCCATTGCCAGCCGCTGCGGCGTCTTTGCCAAGACCGATGTCCAACCGCTGCTCAACGAGGGCGCCCGCCCCGAGGACGTGGCGGCTTCCATCTTCCAAGCCGTCGTGACCCAGACCATCTCGGGCCTGGCGTGCGGCCGTCCCATCCGCGGCAACGTCGCCTTCCTGGGCGGCCCGCTGCAGTATCTCTCCGAGCTGCGTCATCGCTTCTACCTCACGCTCAACCTGGACGAGGAGCACCGCATTGTGCCCCAAAACGCTCACCTGTTTGTGGCGAGCGGCGCCGCCATGGCGCATGAGTCCAACAAGCTCAGCACGTTCCCGCAGCTCATCGAGGCTATCGATGCCTTGGGTGACACACAGGGTGCCGAGGTCGAGCGTCTGGATCCGCTCTTTGCCACCGACGAGGATTTTGCCGAGTTCAAGACTCGCCACGACACCGAGGTCGTCCCCAAGGGCAAGCTCGACGGCTACACCGGCCGCGTGTTCATCGGTATCGACGCCGGCTCCACCACCATGAAGGCCGCGCTCGTGGGCGAGGACGGCCAGCTGTTGCACACCTGGTACGGCAACAACAACGGTGACATCCTGGGCACGGCCAAGGTCATCATGGCCGATTTCTACAACCACATCCCCGCTGGCTGCACCATCGGCCACGTGACAACTACGGGCTACGGCGAGGCGCTGCTCATCGAGGCCCTCAAGGCCGACTCCGGCGAGATCGAGACCGTCGCGCATCTGCGCGGTGCCAAGGCGTTCCTGCCCGGCGTCGAGTTCATCCTGGACATCGGCGGCCAGGACATGAAGTGCCTGCGCGTCAAGGGCGGCGTTATCGAGCACATCATGCTCAACGAGGCCTGCTCGTCGGGTTGCGGTAGCTTTATCGAGAGCTTCGCCGTGTCTATGAACATGGACGTGCGCGCGTTCGCCGATGCTGCCATCCATGCTAAGGCCCCCGTCGACCTGGGCAGCCGCTGCACGGTCTTTATGAACTCGCGCGTCAAGCAGGCGCAAAAGGAAGGTGCCACGGTGGGCGACATCGCGGCCGGCCTGTCCTATTCCGTCATCAAGAATGCCCTGTTCAAGGTTATTAAGCTGCGCGACCCCAAGGAGATCGGCAGCCAGGTGATCGTCCAAGGTGGCACCTTTATGTCCGATGCCACGCTGCGCGCGTTTGAGCAGCTCACCGGCGTTCACGCCGTGCGTCCCGACATCGCCGGCTGCATGGGCGCCTATGGTGCGGCTCTGCTCGCCCGCGATCGTGCCGGCGCCGACGGCACCTCGACCATCCTCTCGGCTGAGGACATCGCGCACCTCACTGTGACGCAAAAGCATGTCCGCTGCGGTCGTTGCTCCAACAACTGCCAGCTCACCGTTAACGACTTTGGCGGCGGCAGGCGCTTCATTACCGGCAACCGCTGCGAGAAGGGCGCGGGTCACAAGAAGCGCAAGACCGAGGCGCCCAACCTGTTCGCCGCCAAGAACAAGCTGCTGTTCGACCGCGAGTGCCTGAGCCCCGACGAGGCCCCGCGCGGCACGGTGGGCATTCCGCGTGCGCTCAACATGTACGAGAACTATCCGTTCTGGCATGCGTTCTTCACGCGGTTGGGCTTTTCGGTGGTGCTCTCCGACAAC
>URAQ01000259.1 GCA_900545875.1 uncultured Collinsella sp. | reverse complement strand
CCATAGCGCCCATGGCGATGCCAACGTCTGCGCGGGTAGCACGGGTGCGTCGTTTGATACCGTCGCCTACAAAGGCGAGCTTGCCCTTGCCCGATTCTGCTGCAAGCAGCGCCTCGACACGCTCGACCTTATCACCCGGTAACAGCTGCGCGTGGAACTCGTCGAGACTGAGTTGCTTGGCCACAGACGCCGCAACCTCCTCGCGGTCGCCCGTGAGCATGACGGTGCGCTTGACGCCGGCGGCGTGCAGGTCGCTGATCGTCTGCTCGGCATCGGCCTTGACGGTGTCTGCAATCACGATGTGACCAGCGTACGTGTCATCGACCAGTACATGGAGGATCGTGCCGACGACCTCGCAATTGGGCGCTTCGACGCCGGTCGCGGCGAGCATCTTTGCGTTGCCAACGACGACGTGCTTGCCGTCGATGGTTGCCGTCACGCCATGGCCCGCGTCGTTGGTGGAGTCGCTTACGCGCTTGGGGTCGACCTCGCCCTGGTAGGCGACACGCACAGACTGCGCGATGGGGTGATCGGAGAACGACTCCGCAAGGGCTGCGACCTCAAGCAGCGATTGCTCGGTATAGCCGGCTTCGGGGTGTACTGCCACGACCGAGAACGTGCCGTTGGTGAGGGTGCCCGTCTTGTCAAAGACGACGGTGTTCACGTCGGCGAGCGTCTCGAGGTAGTTAGAACCCTTGATGAGAACGCCCAGCTTGGACGCGCCGCCGATGCCGCCAAAGAAGCTGAGCGGGACGCTGATCACTAACGCGCACGGGCAGCTGACGACCAGGAAGGTCAGGCCGCGCAGAATCCAGTCGGACCAGGCGCCGGTGATCAGGCCGCCGCCAAGCGCGAGCACCGCGGCCGCGCCGGTGACGGCGGGCGTGTAGACGCGGGCGAAGCGCGTGATGAAGTTCTCGGTGCGCGCCTTCTTTTCGCTGGCGCTTTCTACGAGCTCCAGGACGCGCGCGACGGTGGACTCGCCAAATGGCTTGGTGGTGCGCACGTGGATGAGACCCGTCATGTTGATGCAGCCGCTGATGATGTCGTCGCCGGACTTGGCGGGGCGGGGGACTGATTCGCCCGTGAGCGCGGCGGTGTCGAGCTGGGTTTCGCCCTCGACGATGACGCCGTCGATAGGCACGCGCTCGCCCGGCTTGACCACGATCACGGTGTCGACCGCGATGTCATCGGGGAAGACCTGTTCGAGTGTGCCGTCGGGTTGCTCGACGTTGGCGTAGTCGGGTGCGATGTCCATCATGGCGCTGATCGATTTACGGCTCTTGCCCACGGCGTATGCCTGGAACAGCTCGCCGACCTGGTAGAACAGCATGACGGCGGCACCTTCGGCCATGTGCGGATCGGTGTCGGGGAAGAGCACCATGGCAAACGCGCCGATGGTCGCGACGGCCATGAGGAAACTCTCGTCGAAGGCCTTGCCGCGGCGGATGTTATTGAATGCCTTTTGCAGTACGTCGTAGCCGGCAATCAAAAACGGCACGAGGAACAGCACAAAGCTGGCGTAGGTGTCGCCCGGGGTGCCGAATGCGGCGGTAAGGGTGCCGAACTCATCGAGGGCGTACACCACGGCAAAAATGCCCAGCGCTACCAGGATGCGGTTGCGCTTATGCTCGAGTGATTCTTTTTTCTTGCGCTTCTTCTTTTTATTTTTGGGGTCGGCGGTGGCCATGACTCGTATCCTCCCATTTGAATGTATGAACACTCGCTCATATAATTTCGCGAGCAAAGGCCGCGGCAAGCGCGGCCTTGCAGGTTGGCGCAAACCTGGGCTAGAGAATGATCTCGCAGTCAGGCTCGGCGTCGGCCGTAAACTCTACAACGCGGTTGAGCACCTCGTCGAACTCGGCGTCATCGGCCTCGAGCGTCAACTTCTGGGTCATAAAGTTGACGGACACGGATTTGACGCCCTCGAGCTTGGCCAGCTCGTCCTGAAGCTCGCGCGCACAGTTGGCGCAGTCGATCTCGTCGAGCTTAAACTGCTTTTTCATGGTGGGTTCCTTTCCCTGTTTTGCGGCTTGGGTGCAGGCCGCGCTGGTACCGTGGTTGGTTGCTATTCGCAGATGTGGCTCATGCCTTGGTTGAGCATGGTGTAGACGTGGTCGTCGGCGAGCGAGTATAGGATATTGCGCCCGTCGCGCCGGAATTTAACCAGGTGCGACTGCTTGAGTGTGCGCAGCTGGTGCGACACCGCGGACTGCGAGGTTTCGGTCGCTTCGGCGATGTCTGCCACGCAGAGCTCGCGGCCCATGAGGGCATAGAGGATCTTGATGCGCGTAGTGTCGCTGAAGACCTTGAACAGGTCGGCGAGGTCGTAGAGAAGCTCCTCGTCGGGAAGGTCCTCGGGCGAGCAGGTGGTGGGGATCGCGGGTTCGGTGGCCTCGATGTCGGGTTTCGTTTCATCAACGCGGATGCTCATTGCAATATCCTTTCATATGAACATGCGCTCATATAACTTGCTTCCGATTATATGAGTGTATGTTCATATGTCAATACAATTTGCGATAATTTCGATGACTGCTTGCCGCCTCTGCGATTTTTTGCGGGTTGGGAGACATCGACTCAATGCTCGCCAACATATTTCGAGATGTTCGGCCAGCATGCTAAGAAAGCCACCTTGAGAAGCATTAGAACTGTTCATATTTCATCAGAAAATAAAAAGAAACGGCGGCTTTGATTTTTCAAAGCTGCTGCGGAAATCAAAGAACG
>URAQ01000258.1 GCA_900545875.1 uncultured Collinsella sp. | reverse complement strand
CATGGTTCTGGAGTCCTTTGTTGGCATCCTCGCCGTCGTTATCGCCGGCAACAGCACACAGAACCTGGAACGCCACATTCGCCGCGACGATCCGCGCGACGTCGAGCATGCGCGACGCGGATTTTGGGTCACGACGCTCGATGTGAGCGTGGGCGCCGACAGCGCCGACTTTGCCATTGTCGAACGCCTGCAGGCGGGCGACGTAGTCGTGACGCAGGACATTGGCTTGGCGAGCATGGTGCTCGGGCGCGATGCCGCCGCCATCGGCGTGCGCGGGCGCGTCTACGATAAGGCGACCATCGACATGCAACTGTTTATTCGCCACGAGGAAAAGAAGGTGCGCCGCGCCGGCGGTCGCACTCGCGGACCGGCGGCATTTACCAGCGAAGATCGCGCCCGCTTTAAACGCAACCTCACCGAGCTGTTGCGCTAACCAAGGTAGATTTTTGGGACATGCCTAAAAATCTACCTTTTTGTTTTGAGCGGCGTGAGCGCTCGGAATCCATGGCTCAACAAAAAAATGGGCTTCAAAATGCCATGCGTCGCCGCATTGCGCTGGTGCCCAGCATGGCTATTTTGAAGCCCGTTTGTTAGGCCTACTTAAAGCCCAAAGGCAGAAAGGATAAGACCCCAGCCCGCGCCGATAACGTACATCATAATCAGGAACACGGCGTTTTCACGAGCGCTGCGGTTGGTGCGGAACAGGACAAGATAGCCCACGCCGGCGGAAATGAGCGTGCCGGCGAGCATCGGTGCCAGCTGCAGCGCGCCCTCCAGGTACAGCTGCGTGATGACGACACTGGCCGAGCAGTTGGGGATCAGGCCGACGAGTGCCGAGCCCAAGACGGCGAGCGTCTCGTTGCCACGCAGGAACTGCTCGATCGCGGACTCTCCGAAGGTCTCGAGCACGGCAACTAGAATCAGCGTCACCAGGAAAATAAAAACCGAAACCTGCACGGTGTGCGAGATCGCGCTGCGGATAATCGACAGGACGGGCGCACCTTCGTGGGAGTGACCGTGGTCGTGCCCATGGCCGTGGTGGTGCTCATGCTCGCCTGCGTGACCGTGGTCATGGCTGTGTCCGTGGTCGCGCTCGTGTTCATCTTCATCATCATCGCAACCGCAATGGTCGCGCTCGCACAACTCGTGGATGTGGTCGGCGCTCACGCCCGCCTCGGCCACTTCATCAATGATGTCGCCCCCGGTATGGTCGTCGTGCGCGCAGTTCACATGAGCCGGATTGGCAGCGGTCCCCAGCACGGTACGGCGAATCGCCGCATGCGCGCGGGAATTACGACGAAGGCCGCGGATAGCCGCGTCCACGATAAAGCCCGTGACCAGCGCGATCAGTGCCTTCGAAGCCAAAAGCATCGCCATGGTCTGCACGGGCACCTGCTCGGCGAGCAACAGCGGCAGCATCTCATCGGAGGTCGAGAGGAACACGGCGACCAGCGTGCCCAGCGTCACGACACGGCCGGCGTACAGCGTTGCTGCCATGGCCGAAAATCCGCACTGCGGCACCATGCCCAGCAGCGAGCCAGCCACGGGACCCGCAGCGCCGGCGCGCTTGATAGCGCCGTTGACGCGGTCGCCCGCAACGTGCTCAAGTGTCTCGAGAGCAAGATACGTCACCAACAAAAACGGCGCCAGCGAGAGCGTGTCCTTGCCGGCGTCGAGCAGAATATCAATCAGCAAATCCATGACGGATGGAACCTTTCATGTCTTTCGGCAGCGTTGTAAAAGTCCTAGCGGTCAACTAGGGTATTGTAGTTGTCCTAGGCGCGATGCCAATAGTTGCCCATGGTAAACTATCATCTCGCCATAACTCAATGCCACCGAGCCGCGCGACACGGCCCGTCCAAGGAGCAGTTATATGAACGTTTCACAAGCACTCGAATACGAGCGCCAGCCGTTTATTCCCATGTTTATCTATGGCGATCACGGCGCCATGGAGTCCGAGCGCCAGAAGGGCGAGGAGGCCCTTAAGGTGCTCGAAACCGAGTACTTTACCGCCGAGGGCGACCCCAGCTTCGACTTTGCCACCGTGCGCGACCTGGCTGACCGCAACCGCGACCTGTGCGACCAGATTGGCGAGGCGCGCCTGCGCAACGTGACGCCCGCGACGCTTTCGCGCGGCCTGTCCGATGCCGACACCTGCGCCGCCATCGGCAAGATGCAAAAGCGCACCGCCGCGTCGGTCATGCGCGAGATCCGCGGCGACCGCGACGCGCTCGGCGTGGCCTACGCCCGCAAGCCCATCCAGGGCACCGTGCTCGGTATCGACATCGAGACCACCGGCCGTGCACCCGAGCGCGGCTATATCATCAACGTGGGCTGGGAGATCATGGAGCTCACCAGCGACGCCGTCCCGCATGACGCCGAGGCACACTACTGCGGCCTGCCCGACATCTACCGCGGCGAGGATGTGCCGCTATCGAACATCCATCACATTACCTGGGACGACATCGACGGCAAAAAACCATTCCGCGAGAACAAGGAACTGCAGAAGCAGCTGCTCAAACTTATGAAGAAGTACCCGTACATGGCGCATAACGCCGCGTTCGAAGACAGTTGGTTCAAGATCCACCTGGACGGTTACGCCGAGGCACGCCGCGCCGGCAAGATTATCGTCATCGACTCGCGCCAGATCTGCCGCAGCCTGGATGCCGACGTCCGCTCGCTCCCCCGCGAGTCCGCGCCCGCCGCGCTCGAGAACTGGGCGCGCCGCCGTGGCACCCTCGCC
>URAQ01000257.1 GCA_900545875.1 uncultured Collinsella sp. | reverse complement strand
GCCCGGGCAGAGGTTCATTTCGATAAAGAGCCCCTCGGGCTGCTCATCCCGGATCGAATCGAGCAGGGCGATACACTTCTCCGGCCCGTCCACCGCGATGGGCGTATACCCCGCGGTATCCTCGGGCGCCATCGTTTTTAAAATCCCGGTCGGCTTCGGATAAAGCCGCGCCACCGGGCTTTTGACGCCCACGGCTTCGGGGTCCTCCTCGCCGAGCTCGATTCCTTCCTCCTCGAGCCAGCGCCCGAGCGCCTCGAAGGTCAAAGCAAAGTTGACCATCCCGCCCGCGAGCGGGTCGTCCGACTCCTCCATCTTGGAGAGGCAGGGCCCGGCGAAGACCACCTTGATGTCCCCGTAGCTCTCCCGCATGAGCTTGGCGTGCGCCATCATCGGCGAGGAGACCGGGGCGAGGAGCTTGATGAGCTCCGGGTAGTGCCGCTCGACGAGCATCACGGCCGACGGGCAGGCGGTGGCGATAATGTTTTTCATCTGCCCCTGGCGCATGAGTTCGCCATAGCTGCGCGAGCACTCGGCCGCGCCGATGGCGGTCTCCTCCACCCCGCAAAAGCCGAGACGCTTGAGGGCGGCCGACACGGCGGAAAAGCTCTTGCCGCGAAACCAGCTCACCCAGGAGGGGGCCAGCGAAAGGTAGACCGGCTTGTCGCCGCCCACCAGCTGCCTCACCTGCGAAAGGTCGTCGCGCAGGATCCTGGCGTTCTGCGGGCAGCACTCGACGCACCTGCCGCACAGCACGCACTCGCCCGGGATGACCTGGGCCTTGTAGACCTGCTTGCCGCCGTCCATCTCGGAGCTGTAGTACACACCCGGGGAGCGGACGAGCTGGGAGACGACGATGCGCTCCGTGCCGTTGATGATGAAGGTGCCCTGGTCGGTCATCATGGGGAAGTCGCCCATGAAGACGAGCTGCTCCTTGATCTCGCCCGTCTCGAGGTTGGTGAGACGGACGTCGGTCAGAAGCGGGGCCTGATAGGTCATATCCTTCTCGCGGCACTCCTCGACGGTGTGCGCGGGGTCGCCGAACTGATGCTCGCCGAAGGTAACCTCGAGAACATGGTTCTGGCTCTGGATGGGGCTGGATTCCTTGAACGCCTCACGAAGGCCCTCGTCCTTAAAACGCTCAAAGGATTCCCTTTGAACAGAGATAAGGTTGGGGAGCTCCATGGCCTCCGGGATTTTCCCGAAGCTGACGCGCTTGCGCTCAGTGGCAGTGTATGCGTAGGTCACCAGGTTTTTCCTCCTTCACGGAAATGCTCGGTGGGTTGGCGAGGCATGGCTTCGCCAGTTATCGCAACCTAATAGTTTATCAGGTAGCGACCGTTGGGCAAGAAAAGCCTTGACGCGATTGAGTTTTTGGAGTAGCAAAGTTTTTCGACAGAAAACACGCAGGTAGATGTATGTGTATCGAACATATGTTCATATATTTTCTGTGAACAGAGAGCCGGAAATCGCAGCTCTTATAAAAAACGGGCGCGAACCGAGGTCCGCGCCCGTAAATGTCGATATCCGAAGGCTTACTTGCGCATCAATCCGCCGCGCTCGTCGATGGCGTCCCAGAAGGCATCGGCAAAGCGAGGATCGCTTGCGGCCATGAGGGCGTTGGTTGCCATCCAGCCAGACGGGGTGCCGGTGTCGTAGCCCGACAGCGGGTCGATAACGACAGCGTACATAGCCTCGCGATCGAGCGAGCGGGCCATGGCGTCGGTGAGCTGAATCTCGCCGCCCTTGCCGGCCTGCTGATCAGCGAGCAGGTCCATGACCAGCGGGCTCAGCAGATAACGGCCGACAATGTACAGGTTGGACGGAGCCGCCTCGGGAGCGGGCTTCTCGACCAGACCGCCGATGCGCCAGACAGCGCCCGGCTCTGCATCGGCAACGTCCTCGGCGCCCTCGAGCGAACCGACGCGCTCGCCGGCGATAACGCCGTAGCGGCTGACTTCCTCGGGCGAGCAAGCAGCGACGGCGATAACCGAAGCTCCACCGTGCTCCTTGGAAACGGCGAGCATCTTGTCGCAGATGTCGCGATTAGGCACAACGTAGTCGCCCAGAAGAACCAGGAAGTTCTCCCCTGCCACGGCGTCGGCAGCAGAGCGGATAGCATGGCCGAGGCCCTTGGGCTCGTACTGATAACGGAAGTCGACCGGCATACCGCCAGCGTGGGCGACGGCATCGGCATAGGCGTTCTTGCCGCGCTCGCGCAGCAGGTTCTCGAGCGAGCGATCGGGCTGGAAGTAGTTCAGTAGCTCGGGCTTACCGGGAGAAGTAACGATGATGGCGTCGTCGACTTCCTCGGGGTCGAGCGCCTCCTCGACGACGTACTGAATGACGGGCTTGTCGAGCACCGGCAGCATCTCTTTGGGCGTGCACTTGGTGCCAGGCAGAAAACGCGTGCCAAGACCGGCGGCGGGGATGATTGCCTTCATGTTATTCAAAGATCCTTTCGCAGGCGCAAAAGCGCCCCATGCGTGCGGCACACAGCCGCAGACCAAATTGCGATACCTAAGCATCTTACCGCTGGAACTATATGTCGCTACAAGGCAGAGACAATTCTTCAGCAGGTCAACGCAAATTATTGCTCGAATGGTGCAATTTTATTGCCCAACGGCAGGGTGCCCGATACGACGCAAATCACAGAACATGGCAGTTTGAGCTACCGATGTCGAGGGACCGAAAAATCAAAACCACCCCTAAAAGGGGTGGTTTGCTCTTAGGGTATAACCCTTGGAT
>URAQ01000256.1 GCA_900545875.1 uncultured Collinsella sp. | reverse complement strand
GCGAGTCACACAGACTCGCACCCGTTTTCTTATGCAGCTGCGCACAGAGCGGGCGTAGTAAAATCTGAACCACTGAACTGCCCCATACAAAAGGAGATTTTCCATGCATGATGTTGGAATGAACATGAGCCAGCTTGCCATGAGCGTCAAGCAGGTCGACGACACCATCGAGCTCGCTCACGAGTGGAGCCATCAGCTGCTGCATGCGACCGAGAACTTTGACATGGAGCGTATTGGCGCCAAGCTCGAGGCCGCCATGGCTGCGCTGCACGAGGCGCATGACGCGCTCGAGGGCTACGAGGACGCCATCGAGGCCGACCATAACTCCGTCGGCTCCGTGAAGCTGGTGTAAGGTGGCCGAACACGAGCACTGCTGCGGGTACGAGCACGAGCATCCGCACGGGGCGGACGGTGACGCGGGCTGCCGCTGTAGTGGCTCCGGCTCCGAGCTGGTCCGTTTTTCGGTTACCGCACCCGACGACCTGCTGCGCCGTTTTGACGAGCAGATCGCGCGCCGCGGCGATGTGGCCAACCGCTCCGAGGCCGTGCGCGACCTGATTCGCGCCTCGATCGCCAAGGAGCAGATGCGCACGCCCGATGAGCATGTTATCGGGTCGCTCACCATGATCTACGACCATCACACCGGCGATCTGACGCGCCGCCTGGACGAGGTGCAGCACGACTACACCGACGAGATCGTATCGACGATGCACGTGCATTTGGATCACCACAACTGCTTGGAGATTCTGGCGCTCAAGGGTCGCGGCGAGCGCGTCTACGAACTAGCCGACCGTCTGCTGGGCCTGCGCGGCGTTAAGCACGGCGAGCTCACGTGCGCCGCCACCAAGCAGAGCCTGGGGCTGTAGCGGAATTTCCCGCAGCGCACCTGCCAAAAAGGGACAGGTTTGTTTTGGCAGGTTTAGCGTTTTACCTACCAAAATAAACCTGTCCTTTTTTGGTCGGTTTTGATGAGGGGTGTCGCATGCGGCATGTGCATATTCATGTGACGGGCATTGTACAGGGCGTTGGCATGCGACCGTTTGTGTATCGCGAGGCCATGGCGCATGGCATTTGCGGATGGGTGCTCAATGCGGGCGACGGCGTGCATATCGAGGTGCACGCTCCGGCCGATGCACTCGATGCTTTTGTTGCCGCGCTTTCTGAGCATGCGCCTGCGGCAGCCCGCGTAGAGCATGTCGAGGTTGTGGACTTGGCAGCCAACGGTTGGGATGCCGCCAACGAACAGGGCTTTCGCATCGTAGCATCGCAGGACCAGACCGCGCACACGACGCTTGTCTCGCCCGATATCGCCACCTGCAACGATTGCTTGCGCGAATTGTTCGATCCCGCCGACCGACGCTATCACTACCCCTTTATCAACTGCACTAACTGCGGGCCACGCTTTACCATCATCCGATCGTTGCCTTATGACCGAGCGGCCACGTCGATGGATTGTTTTCCCATGTGTCCCAGGTGTGCCGCGGAGTATGCCGACCCACTCGACCGGCGTTTTCACGCGCAACCCGATGCCTGCTTTGATTGCGGGCCGCATATTACGTGGCGCGAGGCTGTGAACGGCGATGCGTGCGGGAATTCGTCCGCGACACCGGCCGTCGGCACCACACGCGAGGCCAGCGACGCTATCATCGAGCGCTGCGTTGAGCTGCTGGCCAGCGGTGGCATCGTCGCCATCAAGGGCCTGGGCGGATTCCATCTATCCTGTGACGCTGCCAACGAGCAGGCGGTGGCCGAGCTGCGCCGTCGCAAGCGTCGCAGCAATAAGCCGCTTGCCGTCATGGTGCGCAGTCTTGCCGATGCCGGGCGCCTGTGCCATATCGACGATGCTGAACGCGATCTGCTCGCCGGCAGTATCCGCCCCATCGTGCTGCTGCGCCGGCGGGCTGTTTGCGGGAACGACGGCGATTCTTCCGACGCCCTCGTACTCGCACCGTCCGTCGCGCGCGACCTGCCCGAGCTTGGCGTTATGCTCCCCTACACCCCGCTTCAGCATCTTCTGCTTGCAGCTGCCGCGTCACACGGTATGCACGCGCTCGTCATGACCAGCGGCAACCTGAGCGAAGAGCCCATCGAGACCGATGACGATCTTGCCTGGGAGCGCCTCGTTGCCGCCGGCATTGCCGACGCGCTGCTCGGCAACGATCGAGCGATTCTCTCGCGCTATGACGATTCCGTGGTGCGCGTGGTCGACGGCGCCGTTATGCCCGTTCGCCGCGCTCGTGGATATGCACCCCAGCCGCTGCCGTTGCCGGCGCTCGACGGCGCTCCGTCCTGCGTACTCGCCTGCGGGCCGCAACAAAAGGCCACGATTACGCTCACGCGTGAAGGGACGAACGGCGAGGCGACCTGTTTTGTGTCGCAGCATATCGGCGATGTTGAAAACGGCGGGACCTTCGATGCCTGGAACACCGCGCGCACGCGCTTGGAAGATCTCTTTGATTTGGCGCCCGCCGCCTTGGCCTGCGATTTACACCCCAGCTATCTATCGGGCCAGTGGGCGCGCGAGCAGGCGCGAAAATGCAATCTGCCGCTCGTCGAGGTGCAGCACCATCATGCGCATATCGCGAGCGTAATGGCTGAGGCTATCGCCGCGGGCCAGCTTACAACCGACGCGCGCGTCCTTGGCATCGCCTTTGACGGCACCGGCGCCGGCACCGATGGGACCATTTGGGGCGGCGAGTTTCTTGTTGCCGGCCTTGACGGCTTTGAGCGCGCCGCGCATTTGCGCACCTGGGCGCTCCCC
>URAQ01000255.1 GCA_900545875.1 uncultured Collinsella sp. | reverse complement strand
CCGCCCGGCTCGATGTCCCACGCCGCGTTCTCGGGCAGGTAGGTAAAGCCCGCCTCGTCGAGCTCGGCCATAATGGTCGCCGCCGTATGGAACATGCTGGGACATGCCTCGATAAAGTCGATGAGGTCGTTGGCGGCCTCGATATCGTCGGCCGTCACATGCGCGCGCTCGGGCGTTTCCTGATCCGTCATGCTCTCCCCTTTCGCTGGGTTGATGGTCCCCTCCAGCATACCCCGCCACGCCAGCGCCGCACTCTTCATTCCATGTTTAATCCCGCGCCGCTCACCAAGTTGAGCCATCATGCCCGCGCTCCTTTTGCGACAATTACGCTAACAGGACGAGAGGAGCCGTCATGAAGCCACGTAACATTGCCATCGTCTGCGGTGTCGCGGGAGTCGCCGTCGGCCTTGCCGCTGCCACCGGTATCGTTTACCGCAAGCAAATCAAGTCCGCCGCGTCGCTCAAACGCTTGACCGGCTACGCGGATAGCTATGACCTGTACGCAATCGACATCGCCTACGACTACGATCTTGATCGCATCATCGCCGCTGGCGTGCGCGACGACCAGGGCTACATCGATGCCGTGGTGGCGCAGGTGCTGCCCGGTGTGCCGGTACATGTCCAGGCGCCCCAGTTTGCCTGCAGCGCTTTTGTCGCCGTAGATGCCGAAGGCCGCGTGCGCACCGGTCGCAATTACGACTTTAAGGACGACACCTCGGCGCTGCTGGTGCGCAATCACCCACGTGGCGGCTATGCCTCCATCGGGTTTGCCGCCCTTAACAACCTGGGCGATAACACTCCGCTTGACTCCGTCGCCGGACGTGCCGCCGCACTCATGGGCCCGTTTGCCCAGCTCGACGGTGTTAACGAATGCGGCGTGTCCATTGCCGTACTCACTCTGGATTCCAAGCCCTGTGACCAGGACGCGCAACGCCCCGTCATCAATACCTCGCTCGCCATCCGTCTGGTGCTCGACCGTGCCGCCACCACGCAAGAAGCTGTCGACCTGCTTTCCGCCTACGACATGCACGCCATGGCAGGACGCGATTACCACTTCTTTATCAACGACGCCGCCGGTGACGCGCGCGTAGTAGAGTGGGATCCGCGCGATCCGGACCGTGCTTTCAAAGCGACTCCTGTACGCCAGGTTACGAACTTCTACGCCTGCTATGGCGACGAAGTGCTGCCCAACCAAAAGAATGGCGAGCTGGGCCATGGTAAAGAGCGCGCCGTCGCAATCGCCGATGTCCTTGACGCCCATGTCGGTGCCCAGGACGAAACGATTGTCTGGAAAGCCCTGCGTGCCGCAGCGCAAGAACCCAATCCGGAAGACATCACCAGCAATACGCAATGGTCGGTCGTCTTTGACAATACCGAACCCGCCGCCGCCATTACGCTGCGCCGCCACTGGGGCGACGTCGACGCCTTCGCACTGTAAGGACCCAGGCTCGTCGACCTTACGCTCGCCTGACGTTGTTTACATTTCTATACGCTTGAGCTAACACGTTTTACCCCCGTATCAACAGTGTGCGGGGGTAAACTTATGCGCATGTTATAACTTGCCCGGAAGGATTCATCATGCTTAGGATCGGTCTTCTTACCAGTGGCGGCGACTGCCAGGCGCTCAACGCCACCATGCGCGGCATTGTCAAAACGCTTATGACCAATAGCGAAGAGCCTATTGAGATCTATGGTTTTGAGGACGGCTACCAGGGCCTTATCTACAGCCGGTTCCGCGTCATGACGCCCGCCGATTTTAGCGGCATCCTTACCCGTGGCGGCACCATCCTGGGCACGAGCCGTACGCCGTTCAAGCGCCTGGATATTCCCGAGGCCGACGGCGTGGACAAGGTCGCCGCTATGAAGGGGACCTATCGCGAACTCGGCCTCGACTGCCTGTTCATGCTGGGCGGCAACGGCTCCACCAAGACCGCCAACCGTCTGCGCGAAGAGGGCCTCAACGTTATCGCCCTGCCTAAGACCATCGATAACGACACCTGGGGCACCGAGCTGACGTTTGGCTTTACGAGCGCCATCGACGTCGCCACCAAGTGCATCGACGACATTCACACCACCGCTTCGAGTCACGGCCGCGTGTTCGTTATCGAGATCATGGGCCACAAGGTTGGCTGGATCCCGCTATACGCCGGCGTCGCGGGCGGCGCGGATGTCATCTTGATTCCCGAGATCCCCTACGACATGGATAACGTCATCAAGACCATCGAGCATCGCATGGAGACCGGCAGCCGCTTTACCATCGTGGCCGTCGCCGAGGGCGCTATCTCCAAGGAGGACGCGGCGCTGTCCAAGAAGGAGTACAAGAAGAAACTCGCCGAGCGCACGAGCCCGTCGATCGTCTACGACATCGCCAAGGAGATCGAGGCCAAGACCGGTCGCGAGACCCGCGTCGCCATCCCCGGCCACACGCAGCGCGGCGGCCAGCCCGACGCCCAGGACCGCATCTTTGCGACCCAGTGCGGCGTCGAGGCGGCACTGGGCTGTCTACGCGGCGAGTTTGGCTACATGATCGCCCTGCGTGACGGCAAGATGTGTCACATGCCGCTCGAGGATGTCGCCGGCAAGCTCAAGTATGTCGATCCCCAGAGCGATCTGGTGCGCGAGGCCAAGGCGTTGGGCATCAGCTTCGGCGACGAATAGCCTCGGCCGAAACTGCTCTCATCGGAGACCCCAGGGCTTACCTCCCAAATCGTCCTCGGACATGTCAGGATCCCGCCGTGCGCTTCGCGCGGCGGGATCCTTCCGTCCTGCGGAAAGATTTGGGAG
>URAQ01000254.1 GCA_900545875.1 uncultured Collinsella sp. | reverse complement strand
GAAAGCACTTAATGTGCTTTCCGTCTTGCGCAGGACTGTAGAGCAGCAAACTTAACCCCCGCCCTCAGCCCCGGAGACCCTCCCGGAGGGACCCAAAAAATTTTTTCAAAAAAGTTGTTGCGCGCCGGACAGACTTCTGTGTATACTAATCCCCGCAGCGCACGCGAGCGGAAACAAACGCGAACGTCTGCCTGGGGAGTTAGCTCAGTTTGGTTAGAGCGCCGGCCTGTCACGTCGGAGGTCGCGGGTTCGAGCCCCGTACTTCCCGCCAACGCAATTAAAGCCACGTCTTCGGACGTGGCTTTTTGCGTTTGATGCACTTTGTTTCGATAGAACGATCGCCCTGGTGCATCTTCGCCCAGAATCCCCGCGCCTTCGGGAACGCAAGTAAAATCTAATAAGTATATCTGTCTGAACAACAGCTTTGTTGCGCAACACCTGTTCTACGAGACAGGGGGTTAGGTTATACTAAATTGCACTGTGCGCCGCATCTGATGCATTTCGCTCCAAGCGCGGCACTCAGTGGATATCCGATTTACCATTTGGATGTCCTGGCGGTCATTTAGCGTCTCGACACAAGCTCGGCCCCGGAGCTCGTTCGAGCTGTTCGTATTCCTTGAAAGGGGAAAAATGGACATATCGAGGAAGACTGATTACGCCCTTCGCATGCTGGCGATGCTTGCCGAGGATCCGGAGCGTTTGCTTTCTGTTCGCACCGCTGCCGAAGAGGTCAATGTCCCGTATTCGTTTGCCCGCTCGATTCAGCACGGTTTGGTCCAGGCCGGTATTGTGGAGAGCCTGCGTGGCGTCCACGGTGGCATGCGTCTCAAGGTCAGTCCGGACGACGTCACTATCCGCCAGGTCGTCGAGGCCGTTCAGGGTCCTATGGTTATGAACGATTGCACCGCGCCCGATGGTGACTGTGCGCGCATGGGCGCGTGCTGCTATCATCCCCTGTGGGCCGGAGCCCAGGCGTTGATGCGCGACTACCTCGATTCCGTTTCGCTCGGCGACATCGTCGCTCACCGCCAGTTCCCGGCCGTCGATCCCAAGTTCGCCGACCGCGAAGCGTTTCCCGAGTACGCCACCTGCGCGTGCGCTTACCGGGAGGAATAGCGCCGCATAAGGAGCATAGCCATGATTCAGGACCCCTTTCGTTCGATGATTCGTTCGGAAGGGGTCCTGCGTTATCGCGACCTTCCGTGGCGCCGCACACGCGATCCGTACATCATTTGGCTTTCTGAGGTCATGCTGCAGCAAACGCAGGTGCCGCGTGTGGAGGCGCGCATGCCGGTGTGGCTCGATCGTTTTCCGACTGTGCAGGCGCTTGCCCAGGCCGCGCCTTCCGATGTTTTGGACGCTTGGCAGGGCATGGGCTACAACCGACGCGCTCTGGCGCTTCATGGGGCCGCTCAGCGCGTTGTAGAGGACTGGGACGGGGAGTTTCCGCGTGAGACGCGTGACTTGGTCGCTCTGCCCGGCATTGGCCCGGCAACGGCGCAGGGCATCCGTTCGTTTGCGTTTGATCTTCCAGGCGTGTATCTAGAGACCAATGTGCGCACGGTCTTTTTGCATCATTTCTTTCCCGATGTGCCGGCCGTTCCCGATCGCGAGCTGGTGCCGCTGATTCAAGCCGCCTGTCCGGCGGCCCCTGGTGCGGCGGCGGATGAGATTGCGCCCTTTGCCGTGCCTCAAGACGATGCCGACACGCCGCGCGCATGGTATTACGCGTTGCTGGATTACGGCGCGTATCTTAAAAAGACGCTGCCCAATCCGTCCAGGCGGTCGGCGGGCTATAGTCGTCAGTCCAAGTTTGAGGGCTCGCGTCGCCAAAAGCGCGCCCACATTGTGCGCATGCTGCTGGCGGCGCGCGATGGGCAACCGGCAGGTATTACGCTCGATGAAGCCGTTGCAGGCGTTAACGAGATGGAGACGGCAGCCGGCCGAGAGCCGGTCGAGCGCGAGCTGGTCGCAAGCATTCTTGCCGATCTGGAGCGCGAGGGCTTTTGCGGCTCCGAGGGCGATCGTTGGCTGAGTGTGTAGCTCACTCGAATCTGAAGAACGGGATTGTAAGGTTTAAATTCTCGGCATGAGGGCATCCTTAAAGCAAGGCCGCTCAAAGTCTGTGGGCGGCATGCGTTGAAGGGAAGTACACCTATGGATTTTGAGAATTCCCAAACCAAGAAGAACCTCGAGACCGCTTTTGCCGGTGAGTCCCAGGCACACACCAAGTATCGCTACTATGCATCCAAGGCCAAAAAGGACGGCTACGTTCAGATCTCGAATATTTTTGCCGAGACGGCGGGCAACGAGTCCGAGCACGCCAAGCTGTGGTTTAAGTATCTGCACGACGGCGCCGTTCCGGGCACTCTGGACAACCTGCGCGACGCCGCTGCGGGCGAGAACTACGAGTGGACCACGATGTACGACGAGTTCGCCAAGACCGCCGAGGAGGAGGGCTTTGTCGAGATCGCCGAGAAGTTCCGTGGCGTCGCCGCCGTCGAGAAGGCCCACGAGGAGCGCTACAACAAACTCGTCGAGCGCATCGAGTCGGGCGAGGTGTTTGAGCGTGAGGGCGTGAAGGTGTGGAAGTGCCTGAACTGCGGGCACCTGCACGTTGGTGCCGAGGCGCCTGAGGTGTGCCCGGTGTGTAACCACCCGAAGGCGTACTTTGAGGAGCAGGTGGTGAACTACTAGCGCTTGGCGCTGGCGTGAGCTGGGCCGGGAGGGCCGGACTACCTTCCCTCCTCGTTCACGGCTTCGCAGGGTCGCGTTGAGGGAAGG
>URAQ01000253.1 GCA_900545875.1 uncultured Collinsella sp. | reverse complement strand
CCTCGCACGCTCGCGCACCAGCGAACCGTTGGTTCCGGTCAAAAGCTTGTTGTACTGTTTTTCGAGGCCCGTCAGACCGTCGTTGTCCACGTTTACCACGCCAAGCACCTGCGATGCCAGGTTGCCGTAGGGGTAAACGCGCTTCATGGCCTGCTCAAAGAGCACGCCTGGCAGGTTCTTCTTCTCCAGCGCCGCGACATCGTCCTCGTCCACCTGGCGTTTGATATACACCCAGGTGCCATCCGACTCAACGAGCTCGCGACAGGTCTTTTTATCGATGCCCGTAGCTTTGACCAGTGCCGATACCGTCTTGTCAACGTCCTCGATAAGCTGAGGATTCACGGCGATGTTGCGGCATTCGACCGACGACGTCAGCACGTTGCCGTTACGGTCGTAGATGGTACCGCGCTTGGCATACAGCGTCTGCGCAAGCAAACGACGTGCATCGGCGCGGTCGCGTAACTTATCGGCTTCCACGATTTGATAGTCGGCAAGGCGAAGGACGCCCAAACCCAAGCCAAGCCCGATAAAGCCCATGACGGCTTTGCGACGGGGCAGCGGCGTGCCCGTGAGCCATTCGGTCGACGAGCTCTTGCGCGGTCTGGTGTTATGCATTTGAGGGCCACTCGAGCCACGGAGACGCGATGCGGGGTCGTTGCCATAGGACGGCCTCGCGTTGTAAGATGGCCGACCCGTTCCTTGATAACCAGAACGTCCCCGCGATGAGGGACGTCCAGAACCGCGACCCCCGTCGGAGCCGCGGCGATAGTCATTTGTCATACTCAGCTACCGTCTTGTTACTGAGCGGTCGCGGTCGAGCTAGCGCCCGCGGCTGCATCCTGCGAAAAATCAAGTGTAACGCTCTCGCTGGGCTCCACCATGCCATAAGCACCCGCAAGGTCGCGAATGCGCGTGTCGGCACCATAGACCGAATGCATGACCTCCAGGTCGGAGCTCTCATCGGTCGCCTTTTCGAGCGTGTTGGTAAGCTCGGCGTTGCTGTTGAGCACCTGGGCCGTAACGCCGGCGAGCGCCACGCGGGCGACGCCGATCGTCATGAAGATGGCCGCAATGATGCAAAACGTTTTAAGAACGCTCATGAAAACCGGGCTTACCGCCTGGTTTGCCTGACGGCCCGCGCCCGTGTAGACATCAAAGCGCGGCGCGCGCTGCTCACGGGGAGCAACGGGGGCCTGCGGCGTCTCACGATAGGCGGGCATGGCGTTCATATCATAGGCGAGTGCTGCGCTTGAAGTGTTGTAGCCCATGATATGCCGCCTCCCATCCCGAGTACGTTGGTAGTGTGTTTAAGCTTCGTTTATGGTGCGAGCGGGAGGTCCAATATCGCGCGGTCGCGTCTACAGACGCTGCGCCACGCGGATTTTGGCTGATCTCGCCCGAGGGTTGCGCTCAACCTCATCAGGCTGGGCAACCAAGGGTTTGCGGGTGATGACCTTGAGTATCGGCACGTTGCCGCACACGCACACCGGAATCTCCGGCGGACACGTGCACCCCTGGCTCATCTCCTTAAAGTGGTTCTTTACGATACGGTCCTCGAGCGAGTGATACGAGATGACGCAGATGCGTCCACCCGGGTTGAGCCACCTTGTGGCGGCGTCAAGCCCTCGCTCGAGCACATCGAGTTCGTGATTGACCTCGATGCGAATGGCCTGGAAACTTTTCTTGGCTGGGTGTCCGCCATGCCGACGAGCGGCAGCGGGGATACCAGCCTTGATGATCTCGACAAACTGACCGGTGGTTTCGATCGGCTCATGCTCGCGGCGGCGCACGATCTCACGTGCGATCTGCGAGGCGAACTTCTCTTCGCCGTAGACGCGTAGAATCCGGGCGAGGTCGTGTTCGTTATAGGTGTTGATGACCTCAGCTGCGTTTAAGGTGTTGTTACCCGGATCCATCCGCATGTCCAATGGGGCGTCCTCGTTGTACGAAAAGCCCCTGCCAGGGATATCGAGTTGCGGCGACGAAACGCCCAAGTCGAACAGGAAGCCATCGACCCCGGGCACCTCGGCCGAGCAAAGCAGCTCGTCCAAGTCGCCGAAGTTGCCCTTCAGCAGCTGGTGCGGTACGCCGGGAACCTCGCGGTCCAGACGGGCGCCAGCGGCCTCGAGGGCCATGTCGTCCTGATCGACGCCGAGCAAAAGGCCGGTCTCCCCCACCTGCGCGGCCATCTTTACCGAATGGCCGGCACCGCCAAGGGTGCAGTCGCAGACGACGGAGCCGCTCTTTAGCTGCAGCGACTCAAGCACTTCGCCGAGCATGACAGGTTCATGCCGATATTCTTGTGTCAAGATCCCACGCTCCATCCGTTACTCGTGCCTTGCCCTTACGAGAAGAAGAGGTCCAGCAGGGCCTCGTCGTCATCGTCCTCATCGGCCGTAGCGCGGTCCCAAACCTCAAGGTGGTCGTAGTTGCCCACAACCGTGACCTCGCGGTCGAGGTTCGCCTGCTTGCGGAGAGACTCGGAAAGACCGATACGACCCGCGCTGTCCACATCCATCGACGTGGTGCGCTTGTTAATCGCCCTCATGAGCTTCTGGTCGTTGATGTCACGCGGGTTAAAACCCTCGTAGCCCTCACGACCCGCGAAGAGTCCTTCGACCCACTTATCGAAGGCCTCGGCAGAGAACACGTACAGAGCATCGACATCCAGGGCTTTGAACACGCGAACGTGCTCTCCAAGCTCCTCGCGAAGGGGTGCAGGCAGGGATAGACGACCTTTTGCATCGAGATTGCGCTCGTATGCACCCGTCATTCCCATGTGCGCCCTCCCCTCGGT
>URAQ01000252.1 GCA_900545875.1 uncultured Collinsella sp. | reverse complement strand
CCACGGGCACGGGACAGGCAGCCACTGCGCGGGCAAGCTCCTCGTCATTAAAGGTCATGAGGTCCTCAAAGGAGCCGCCGCCGCGCACCAGCAAGATGCAGTCGGGCGCTGGCGTGATGGCGGCGGCACGGCGCAGGCCCTCAATAAGCTCGGCCGGCGCACCCTCGCCTTGAACCTTAGCGCCCACGCAGACGAGCTCGACGAGCGGGTTGCGACGACGCAATGTGCGCTTGACGTCGTCGATTACGGCACCCGAAAGCGAGGTAACGACCGCCACGCGGGAGCAAAACACCGGGATGCGGCGCTTACGCGCTTCGTCCATCAGGCCCTCGCGGCGTAGCTTTTCGGCCAGTTGCGCCACTTGTTGACGCAGCAGACCCTCCCCCGCCAGCGAAAACGAGCGAGCGACAAAGCTCATGCGGCCCGTGGCCTTATAGAGATTGAAGCTGCCCTTAAAGCTCACCTGCATACCGTCGCGCAGATCGAACGTGCGCTTGAGATAGGCGCCCTTCCAGATGATGCAGTCGACGGCCGCCGAGTCGTCCTTGATCTGAAAGTAGCAGTGGCCGCTTCGGGCGTTGGGACCACGAAAACCCGTGACCTCGCCCAAAACGCTCAGCTGCGGAATGGCATCGAGCGCGCCGGCGGCGATCTCCACCGCCTGGCTCACGCTGAGCTCCTTGCGCTCCTGATCGTCCGAACCGTCGAACTCGGCGGAAACGGCATTGCCGGTTAGATTCCAGCCCGCCACGCAGCCTCCTTTCGTCATCGTGCACATGGGCTCCGGCCCTGCGCAAATTCAAGTCCAACACATAGTACAGCGCCGCGGGGACACGAATCCCCGCGGCGCCTGCCTGTCCCATTTGTTATCGGTTGGAGTTTCTGTTGTAGCGAGCCATAAGGTAGAGCAGCTGAATGATCGACGTGAGCGCTGCGGCCACATAGGTAAGCGCGGCTGCCGTCAGTACCTTCTTGGCACCGTTGACCTGCTTGGAGCTCATGCCCGACTGCTCGATATACGCCACGGCGCGCCGACTAGCATCAATCTCGACCGGCAGCGTAACCAGCTGGAACAACACGCTAAACGAGAAGAAGATCAGTGCGAGGGTCGTGAGCCCGGCAATGTTCATAAACAGGCCCAAGAGCAACACGATGGTCCAAGTGTTCTGGGTAAAGTTGACGACCGGGACCAGGGCGGTGCGCACCTTCATCATGGCATAGCCGCTTTGACGCTGAGCGGCGTGACCTGCCTCGTGACAGGCGACGGCAACGCTTGCGACCGATCCGCCCGAACGGTTGGCATCTGAGAGATACAGGTTGTTATCCTGCGGGTTGTAATGGTCGGTGAGCTCACCGGCGACACCCTTGATACCCACGGCATTGCAACCGTTGGCGTCAAGCATGCGGCGCGCGACCGTGGCGCCCGTGTCACCGTCCGAGCGAACCTTGGACCAGGTTTTGTACGTCGAGTTGATATAGTTCTGTGCGGCAAGGCCAAGCACCGTGCAGACAAGAACAACCAGCAGGTACAGCGGGTCGATACCAAAGCCGTATCCATAGTAATAAGGCATGCGAATTCCTCCGAATCGAGTTACACGTTGGAGGCATTCTACCCACTCAGCCGGCTAGGCTTCCCTATAACAGTTCAATCTTTCCGTCCTTCACGGTGAGTCCCATGTTGCCCGAGAGCAGATCGTCCAGGCGCGAGCCCACAAGCTCAAAGCGCCAGCCTTCGCGCAAGGGGCTCTGCTCGGGATGCTCAATGTAGTCGGCCAGGTCATCGCGCGAGGCAATGACCGAGGTCGCCACTCCCGAGCGTTCGGCAACCAGGCGGATGAGCGCGTACATGAGATCCGTCACGCTCTCCAGCTCTGGAGAAATCTGGCGATGCCCGCGCACCATGAGCGGCAGGCGATCGTGCGGGCAGCTTGCGCCGCGCTTGATGGCCATGAGCGCACCGTCCACGTCGCGCTCCCCCAACTGATCGGTACCGCGAATGCTACGGAACTCCTCAACGCGCACGGGATTGCGCTTGACGAGCGCAAGCAGCGTGTCGTCGGACATGACCCACTTGCGCGGGATGTTACGGCGCTCGGCGCGGTCCTCGCGCCAGGCGGCGAGCTCGCGCGCGATGCCCAGCTGGTGGCGGCTGCACGAGTTGATGCGCTTGACCTTGCGGAATGCCTCGTGACGGTCGGCGCGATAGTGCGACTCGTCAGCCAGCGGGCGTAGCTCGTCGAGCACCCAGTCCACACGGCCCAGCTCGCGCAGGCGACTCATCATCTCGGTATAGGCGACGATCAGATACTTGACGTCATCGATCGCGTACTCAATCTGCTTATCGGTCAGCGGGCGACGCGACCAGTCGGTCAGTGACTCGGTCTTGGGCAATGAGACGCCGCAAAACGTCTGCACGAGCGCGCCGTAGGAAATCTGCTGACGCTCGCCCAAAAAGGCGGCGGCCACCTGCGTGTCAAAAATCGGACGCGGCAGCACGCCTACGGTATGGAGCATGACCTCCATATCCTGCGAGCAGGCGTGGAAGACCTTGGTCACACTCTCGTCGGCCATAAGCTCGGCCAGCGGCGATAGGTCGTCGATTACCAGGGGATCGACCGCTACGCTCTCGGCAGGGGTGGCAATCTGAACCAAACACAGACGCGGATGGAACGTGCGCTCGCGCAAAAACTCGGTATCGACGGCAATCGCGTCGAACTCACGGGCGCGCTGGCAAAAGTCGAGTAGAGCCTGATGTGTGGAAATGTACATATCAACCCATCGAATAAGGTTAGGCCCGAAAAACACGGGTAGGATATCGGCATTGCCTTACAACTATACTCGGTTAG
>URAQ01000251.1 GCA_900545875.1 uncultured Collinsella sp. | reverse complement strand
CGGTCGCCTGGCGGCGCGTTGCGAGCTCTTCTGCACCGTCGATATGCTGCTGGCGCATGGCCGCTCGCTCGACGTGGTCTCTCAGGCGGAGCTCATGGAAGCGCCGCTTGGGGCTGCCCCCGACTACGAGACGACGTGCGCCGCCAGCGCTATTGCCGAGGTCGCTCGCGTGTGCTCGTTCGAGGATGCCGAGGACCCGTTTACTTTTGCCATCACGCAGCGGGCGCTCACGTTTATTGGCGGTGGGCTCGACTCGGCGCATATGGACCTGCTCGTGGCGGCGTTTGTCTTTAAGCTGCTGTCGCATGTTGGTTACCGGCCGGATTTCTCGGCTTGCGTCTCGTGCGGCGACCCCATGCTCTCGTATTTCTCGGCCCAGGCCGGCGGGCTGCTGTGCGGTTCGTGCGCCTCGAGCGTGCCTGGCGCCGAGTTGGTATCGGTCGGCGAGGTCGCATGGTTGCGTGCCCTGATGTCCATGACGTTCGATGCCCTTATGGCCGAGCAGATCGATCCGCATACGGCGGCGTTTTTGCTGGGGCTTTCGCATGTTTGGGCCGCCACGCACACCGATCAGCGCCTCCGTGCGATGGAATTCATGTTGGGTCGGTGATGATGCGCAGGCGCGGGCCGCTTGTGGTAACATACAGACCTGTTGGTACCTCGACCTTGGATGCTCGCTCCACCGGCGGCTTCCCAGTCCGAGGCGAATAGAGTCGCCCGTGGGCGACGCGAAACGAAAGGTGAAACAATGACTGTTTCCAAAGAGCGCAAGGCGGAGCTGACCGCCCAGTTCGGTAACTCCCCGGTCGACACCGGTAACCCCAAGGTTCAGGTCGCCATCCTGTCCGAGCGCATCAAGGAGCTGACCGAGCACATGAAGTCCCACCAGAAGGACTTCCACACCCGTCGTGGCCTGCTCATGCTCGTCGGCCGTCGTCGTCGTCTTCTCTCCTACATCAAGAAGAACGACATCGTCGAGTACCGTGAGCTCATCAAGGCTCTGGGCATTCGCGACAATATTCAGTAGCGAACTTGTACATGCTAAGAGCGTCCTGCATGCGGGACGCTCTTTTTGTGTAAGGGCGTGAACAATCACGCTCTGAAGCGTGGCGGGGGCAGGGGGCCCGCGTCACATGAGAAGCCCGCAGGCAAGGGGCCTGTGGGGTAAAGGAGAACAATGACACTCGTATCCAAGACCTTTGAGCTGTACGGCAAGACCTACACCTTCGAGTCCGGCGAGCTTGCCAAGCAGGCCACCGGCGCCGCGCTCGTCAAGCAGGGCGACTCCACCGTGCTCACCACGGTCGTCGTCTCCAAGGAGCGCAAGAACTACGACTTCTTCCCGCTGACCGTCGACTTCAACGAGAAGATGTACGCTGCCGGTCGCATCCCGGGTGGCTACCTCAAGCGTGAGGGCCGCCCCAGCGAGAAGGCCACGCTTACGGCCCGCATGATCGACCGTCCGATCCGCCCGAGCTTCCCGGACGGCTTCCGCAACGAGGTGCACATCGTCGCCACCTCGCTCGTTGCCGATCAGGTCAACCCCTTCGACGTCATCAACGTCATGGGCGCCTCCCTGGCAATGACGCTCGGCGGCGTGCCCTTCGAGGGCCCGCTCGCCTGCGTGCGCATCGGCCGCAACGTGGAGACTGGCGAGTTTATCGTCAACCCCACCTATGAGGAGCGCGAGAACTCCGACCTGGACCTTGAGCTGGGCGGTTCTGCCGACTTCATCTCGATGGTCGAGGCCGGCGCAGAGGAGATCTCCGAGGACGACATGCTCGCCGCTATGAAGTTTGGCCAGGAGGCCCTCGCTGCCTTCTGCCAGGCCCAGGACGAGTTCGTCGCCGAGTGGGAGCAGGTCAACGGTGCCATCGTTAAGAAGGAGTACCCGCTCGACCAGCCCGTCGAGGAGGTCCAGGAGCGTATCTTTGCCCACTACGACGAGATGGCCGCTGCCCTGCGCGATGCCGACAAGCTCGCTCGCCAGGATAAGGTCGCCGAGCTTAAGGAGGCCATCAAGGCCGAGTTCACCGAGGAGGAGCAGGTCGCTTGGGAGCGCGAGATCCCGGTGAACCTCAAGAAACTCGAGAAGACCGCCATGCGCCGCATGGTCGTCGAGACCGGCGAGCGTGTTGACGGCCGTGCCGCCGACGAGATCCGTCCCATCATGGTGAAGGACAACTACCTGCCGCTCGTTCATGGTTCCGGCCTGTTCCAGCGCGGCCAGACCCAGGTGCTCTCGGTTCTTTCGCTCGGCATGCTCAACGAGGGCCAGCGCCTGGATACCATCGAGCCCACCGAGGGCAAGCGCTACATGCACCACTACAACTTCCCGCCGTTCTGCACCGGCGAGACCGGTCGTATGGGTAGCCCCAAGCGCCGCGAGATCGGTCACGGCAACCTGGCCGAGCGCGCCCTGCTTCCGGTGCTCCCCGACGAGAACGAGTTCCCCTACGCCATCCGCGTGGTCTCCGAGGTCATGGAGTCCAACGGCTCTTCTTCGATGGCTTCGACCTGCGGTTCCACGCTCGCCCTCATGGACGGCGGCGTGCCCATTAAGCGCCCGGTCTCCGGTATCGCCATGGGCCTGATCCAGGAGGAGGGCAAGACCGTGGTCCTGTCCGATATCCAGGGTCTTGAGGACTTCCTGGGCGATATGGACTTTAAGGTCACCGGCACCACCGAGGGCATCACCGCCCTGCAGATGGACAACAAGGCCACCGGCCTTACCTTCGACATCCTGGCCCGCGCCCTGCAGCAGGCCAAGGAGGGTCGTGCGTTCATCCTGCAGAAGATGCTCGATGTGATCCCCGAGCCGCGCCACACCACGCGCAGCACCGCTCCGCGCATCGTCTCCATCCAGGTTCCGACCGATAAGATCCGCGACGTCATC
>URAQ01000250.1 GCA_900545875.1 uncultured Collinsella sp. | reverse complement strand
TACTCTTCCGTGGAGTGACCGGCAACCTGGCAGATCACCTGCGTCCCCTTGCCCGTGAGTTCGTCGAGCCATGGACCGTAATCGCGCGCGAAGGCCTCCACGCCGGGATTCTGAAGGCCCACGGAATTCATCATGCCGCCGCGGACCTCGGTCATGCGCGGGGCGGGGTTGCCCGGCCAGGGCTCCGCAGCACACCCCTTCGTGGTGATGGCGCCGAGCTGGCTCACATCCATGAGCTCGCTGAACTGCCAGCCCTGCCCGAACGTACCGGACGCGGTGTTGATGGGGTTCTTCATCTTGACGCCGCCGAAATCGACGGCCATGTTCACGGTACCCACTAGAAGACCACCACCTTGGAAGCATCGAACACGGGGCCGCACATGCAAGCACCCTTCATACCGTCGACCGTCTCGACATTGCAGGTGTTGCAGGCGCCAAAGCCACAGCTCATCATGCGCTCGAGCGACACCTCGCAGTAGGCACCGGCCTCGGCGGCAGCGGCGGCGACCTTCTTCATCATGACGGCGGGACCGCAGCTGGCGACATAGTCGTAGCCGCCCTCGCCGAGCAGCTCGGCGGCAGGATCGGTGCAAAAACCGTGCGTGCCGAGCGAACCGTCGTCAGTGCAAACGTTGACCGTGTCGCACAGAGCGCGGAACTCATCGATGCCCACGGCCTTGGACGCGGTGCCAAAGCCCAGGCACACGTCCACATCAACACTCTGCTCGGCAAGCATGCCGGCAAGGCACAGCACAGGCGGAACGCCGATGCCACCGGCGACGAGCAGGGCCTTCCTGGTGCCCTCGGGTACCATCCAGCCACGGCCACCGGGGCCCAGCAGGTTAGAGGTGGAGCCGGGGCCCATCTGGGACAAACGACGGGTATCGTCGCCCACGACGGCGTACCACAGCTCGACGGTGCCGGCCTCGGCGTCGGCGCGGTAGTAGCTCAGGGGCACGCGAAGCAGCGAGGACGCATCACCGGGTACGGCGATGTTCACAAACTGACCGGGCTTGAGCGCACTTGCAAGCTTGGGGGCCGAGATGACGAGCGAGAAGACGCCGTCGGCAATCTCCCGGTTCGAGACGACCTCGAAGTCGTGCATGCGTGCAGTGGAAGGTGTGGGCATAAACGCTCCAATCCCCCATGCGGTTGCATGGTCCAAACGAATAGAAAGCGCGGCACCGCAAGGGCGCCGCGCACAAAAGCGATAAGGCTATGCTAGCAGATGCAGCCGTCGGCAAGCGTCTGTTTACCGCCGACAAATACATCGGTGGCACGACCGGTGAGCGTGCGGCCGGCAAAACCGGAGTTCTCGGCGCGCGACTCGTAACCGTCCTCGCCAACCGTCCAGGTTGCGGAGGGGTCGAACACGGTCAGGTCGGCAACGGATCCCGCCTTGACCTGAACCTGGTCGAGGCCCAGGATCTCACGCGGCTTGATGGCCATGAGCTCGACCATACGGCCCATGCTCATCTTGCCCGTGTTGACCAGCTCGGTGAGCACGAGCGACAGCGAGGTCTCGAGACCGATCATGCCAAAGGGCGCAAGCTCGAACTCGCGGGCCTTCTCCCACGGGGTGTGGGGAGCGTGATCGGTGACGATAACGTCGACGGTGCCGTCGATGACGCCCTGACGGATGGCCTCGGCGTCCTCGTCGGTGCGCAGCGGCGGATTGACCTTGAGCGAGGTGTTGTAGGTCTCGTCCAGGTCGTTCTCGGTCAGGAACATGTGATGCGGGGTGGCCTCGCAGGTAACCTGAACGCCAGCGGCCTTACCGGCACGCACGATCTCCAGGCCATGGGCGGTGGAGATGTGCTGGATGTGCAGCTTGGCACCGGTCAGCTTGGCGATCTCGATGTCGCGGGCGATCTGGAGCTCCTCGCCGGCAGCCGGCCAGCCCTCGAGGGCCAGACGGGTCGAGACCTTGCCCTCGTTGATCTGGCCGTGGCCGACCAAGTCCTCGTCCTGGCAGTGGCTCATAAAGACCTTGCCGAACATCTTGCCGTAGTCCATGCAACGACGGAGCATGCCCGCGCCCTGCACGCCGCGACCGTCGTCGGTGAAGGCGACGGCGCCGTGGGCGACCATATCGCCCATCTCGGACATGGCCTCGCCCTTAAGACCGCGGGTCATGGCGCCCGACGGATAGACGCGGCAGTGACCGACCTCGGCAGCGCGGGACTTGACGAACTCCACGACGGTGCCGTTATCGGTGACGGGATCGGTGTTGGGCATTGCGCACACGCCGGTAAAGCCGCCCTTGGCAGCTGCGCGGGTGCCGCTCTCGATGTCCTCTTTGACCTCATAGCCGGGCTCGCGAAGGTGGACGTGCATATCCACCAGGCCAGGGACGAGGTACTTGCCGGAAAGGTCGCGGACCTCGGCTCCCTCGACGGCGAGATTCTCGCCGACCTCGGCGATCTTGTCGCCGTCAATCAGGACGTCAACGACAGCGTCGAGCTCGACGGACGGGTCGACGACGTGGGCATTCTTAAGAAGCAAGGCCATTATCGGCACCTCCAAGCAGCAGATACAGGATAGCCATACGCACGCAGATACCGGCGTAGACCTGCTCCAGGATGACGGAGCGTTGCGGGTGGTCGGCCATATAGGAGTCGAACTCGACACCGCGGTTGATGGGGCCCGGGTGGCAGATAATCGCGTCGGGCTTCATGAGCTTCTCGCGGTCCTTGGTCAGACCGAAGAGCTTGTGGTACTCACGAATGGTCGGGAACGGGGCACCCTCGAGACGCTCCTGCTGCACGCGCAGCATGTAGACGACGTCCAGCTCGGGCAGGACGGAATCGAGGTCGCTCGTCACGTGGTCGCAGCCCAGGACCTCGGGCGCCGGCGGCAGCAGCGTGCCGGGGGCGACGGCGTAGGTCTCGCAGCCC
>URAQ01000249.1 GCA_900545875.1 uncultured Collinsella sp. | reverse complement strand
GCCTGTTCGATGGGCATCGCTTCCCGTTCTTGGCTATCACGCTCTCCGGCGTGCCGGTGGCCCTGCTGCTCATGGGGCCGGCCGCATCGTCGCTCGTGACAGTGCTTGCCGTCTGCGCACTGTGGGGTTGCTGCGCCACGGCCTTTAACGTGGCGTTTCAGGCCGAGCTCATCAAGTGCACGTCGGCAGATTCGTCGGCCGTCGCCATGTCGATCTTCTCGGGCCTGTTTAACCTCGGTATTGGCACGGGCACCGCAATCGGCGGCGCCGTGGTTTCGGGTCCCGGTATCGCTTGGATCGGCTTCGCGGGCGGGGCGATTGCCGTCGTGGGCGTCATCCTCGCCATCACCGTGCTGTTCCCGGCCATACGCCGCGCAAGGCCCGTCGCCTAATCACGTCCCCTCATCAGTTGCGGTGAAATACGGACTGCTGGGCCCAATAAACCCGGCAAACAGTCCCTATTGCACCGCAACTTATTTTGGGGGAGGGGATACAAGCTGGGCATACAATGGATGTCGTTGTGTTGAGCTTACCGGGAGGTTGCTATGTGGGCATACGAGACGACGTTCTATCAGGTCTATCCGCTGGGCTTTTGCGGAGCTCCGCGCGAAAACGCCGCCCCCGTTGCCGAGGATGAGCTCGCCCAGGCCGCCGATGTCGAACCCAACCCCGATGCTCCTATCATGAAGATTGCCCAATGGGCCGACTACCTGCAAAAACTCGGCGTTGGCGCTGTGCTCATCAACCCGCCGCTCGAGTCCGATAGTCACGGCTACGATACACGCAGTCTGCGCCATATCGACCGTCGCCTGGGTGGGGACGCCGACTTTGCCGCCGTGTGCGACACACTGCATGCTCACGGCATCCGCGTGGTGCTCGACGCCGTCTTCAACCACGTCGGCCGCGGCTTTTGGGCCTTCCGCGATGTGCAGGAGCGTAAGTGGGACTCGCCGTACAAGGACTGGTTCCACATTAGCTTTGATGGCGACTCCTGCTACGGCGACGGCTTTTGGTACGAGGGTTGGGAAGGCCATTTTGAGCTCGTGAAGCTCAACTTGCAAAACCCTGCCGTGGTCGATTACCTGCTAGAGTCCGTGCACCGCTGGGCCGAGGTCTTTGGCGTCGACGGCCTGCGCCTGGACGTTGCCTATATGCTCGACCGCGACTTCATGCGTCGTCTGCATAGCTTCGCCCGTGAGCTCAAGCCCGACTTCGTGCTGATCGGCGAGACGCTCCACGGCGACTACAACCAGATCGTCAACGACGAGATGCTCGACTCCTGCACCAACTACGAGTGTTACAAGGGCCTGTACTCCAGCTTTAACTCGGTCAACATGTTCGAGATTGCGCACTCGCTGCACCGTCAGTTTGGCGGCGACCCCTGGTGCATCTACCGCGGCAAGCACCTGCTGTCGTTTGTCGACAACCACGACGTGCCGCGCCTGGCAAGCATCCTCACTGACAAGTCGTGCCTGCGTCCCGCCTATGGCATGCTCTTTGGCATGCCGGGCATCCCGTGCGTCTACTATGGCAGCGAGTGGGGAATTGCCGGCGAAAAGGGCGGCCCCGATGGCGACTGGGCGCTGCGCCCTGCGCTCGATGAGCCTGCGCCCAACGAACTGACGGCGTTCATCACGCAGCTCGCACACCTTCGTTCGGCCGACGACGCGGCGGCCCGTGCTCTCAACTACGGTGCCTATCGCAATGTGGTGATCCAGAACAAGCAGCTGCTGTTCGAGCGCGCCTGCGACGACGCGACGGTGCTCGTGACGGTCAATGCCGTGAACGAGCCCTATACCTTTGGAGCCGGCGAACTCAACGGTTCCTTCGTCGACCTGCTTGCCGACGATGCGTCCACGGTCGAGCTGACAGGCTCCCTTGAACTTGCGCCCTATGAGGTGCGTTATTTGCTGAGGGCCTAATTCATGACTGCGCCGGACGAGGGCTATCAGCATATTGAGCATGGGTTTGAGCCCGTGTTTGACGAGCGCTCGCGCGTTTTGGTGCTGGGGTCGTTTCCCTCGGTGCTCTCGCGTGCCAATGCCTTCTACTATGGCAATCCGCAGAACCGCTTTTGGCGCGTGATGGCCGCGTGCCTTGGTGCGCCCGTGCCGCCCAACGAGGGAGACTCTTTGGCGAGCGGCGAGCCCGTGACGCTTGACGCCTCGATTGCCGCCAAGCGGGCTATGCTGCTGAACGGCGGCGTGGCCCTGTGGGACGTGATCGAGAGCTGCGACATTAAGGGCTCGAGCGATGCGAGCATTCGTAACGTTGTGCCGGCACATATCGAGCGCATTACCGATGCCGCGTCGATTGAGGTCGTTGTCTGTAACGGCGGTACGGCAGGGCGACTCTACAAACGCTACTTGCAAGATCGGACGGGGCTGCCTGCTATTGTCCTGCCCTCGACAAGTCCCGCCAATGCCGCCTGGCGCCTGGAGCGTCTTGTTGAGCGTTGGCACGAAGCCGTTGACTGGGCTGTTATTTAATTTAGATTTTTGTTTGAGCGTGGGCGCCCAGACGTTTCAGAACGCCTCGCCAGATCGGCGCGGGCACGGCTGGCTCGGCGCAAACCATGCCGTCGGCGTCGACGTTGGCGGCATTGCCGCCGCCAAGTCGCTGTGCATGCTCGACGGAGCAGCCCATGCGCACAGCGCCCACAAGCTTATCCATCGCTTCCGAAAACGGTCGCCGCAAGAGTCCCATGCGCGGAGAGCGACGAAGCGCTGCGATGCCGCCGCCGGAACAGATGACAACGCCGCCACACCACAATTGGTCATGGCGCTCACATGCCTTGTGCAGGCGAACGGCGGTCCCACGCGCCTGCTCAGCGCCCCGTTGTGCGGCTCGAATCACGGCATAGACACGCGCTCCCGTACTGCCAAAGCGCTCAAGCGCC
>URAQ01000248.1 GCA_900545875.1 uncultured Collinsella sp. | reverse complement strand
CCTGCACAGCCGAAGCTGTGCTTGCTTTGCTGGATCATTACGGCGTTGAGCTGGATGGAGCTAAGGTTGCTGTGGTCGGGCGCTCGCTGGTGATCGGGCGTCCCGTTGCCGCCATGCTTACGGCGTGCAATGCCACCGTGACGACGTGCCATACGCATACGCGCGACCTTGCTGCCGAGTGCCGTGCGGCTGATATTGTGGTTGCGGCCGTTGGGCGCGCGCACACGATTGGTGTGGACGCGGTTCGCGAGGGCCAGACAATCATCGATGTTGGCATTAATTGGGACGAGGCCGCTGGCAAGTTGGTCGGGGACGTTGATTTTGATGCTGCAGAGCCGGTTGTTGACACCATCACGCCTGTGCCGGGCGGCGTGGGAGCTGTGACCACCGCGATTCTCGCCAAACACGTGATTGAGGCGGCGGAGCGCGCATCGAAATAGGCGTTTTGGGCTGTTTGAGGGGGTTAGCTATATACCACGTGGTCAAACAATGCCAAATATGAGTACTGTTGCCAAGATAGTCACATATGTCTTACGTCTTTTTGGCTTCCTAACGGTATCCATTATCGTTAGGAAGCCTATTTTATTGAACTTATGGGGAATAACGTTGTCTTGCTTTTGGGCAAATGGGGATTTTCGGCACTCGTTACAGGGAAATTTGCTGCCACTAAATTGGTGACAGTACTCATATTTGGCATTTTTTGACCACGGGGGCTGCCGAGGCCGTGGTTTCGCCCTTTTTGCGTCGAAGCGATACACTGTTGCCGTTTGATTTCTTCGCTCAAGGAGGATGCGCATGCCGTGCACAACGATTTTGGTTGGTAAGAACGCGAGCTACGACGGGTCGACGCTGGTCGCCCGCAACGAGGACTCGTCCAACGGGGTGTTTGAGCCCAAGCGCATGCGCGTGGTGCATCCCGACGAGCAGCCGCGTGTCTACACGAGCGTCCTGAGCCACCTGACCGTTGAGTTGCCCGACAATCCCATGCGCTACACGAGCGTCCCCGACGTCGTTCCCGGTCACGGTATTTGGGCCGAGGCCGGATTCAACGAGCTCAATGTTGGCATGTCCGCAACCGAGACGCTCACCACCAACGAGCGCGTCCGCGGCGCCGACCCGCTTGTGGACTACGTGCCCGCTAGGGGCAACGAAGGCGAGGATGGATACGTTCCGGCACAGCCCGGTGGCCTGGGCGAGGAGGACATGGTGACCCTGGTCCTGCCGTACGCCAAGTCCGCCCGCGACGGCGTTCGTATCCTGGGCGACCTGCTCGAGCGCTACGGCACCTACGAGAACAACGGCATCGCCTTTAGTGATGTGGACGAGATCTGGTGGCTCGAGACCATCGGCGGTCACCATTGGATCGCAAAGCGCGTGCCTGACGACGCCTATGTGACCATGCCCAACCAGCTGGGTATCGACAGCTTTGACCTGGATGACGCCGAGGGCGCCCAGGCCGACCACATGTGCTCCGCCGACCTGCGCTCCTGGATGGCCGAGTGGCATTTGGACCTGACGCTGGGCGTTGAGGGCGACGGTCCGGCTGCGGTCTTTAACCCGCGCGAGGCCTTTGGCTCGCACAGCGACAGCGACCATGTCTACAACACGCCGCGCGCCTGGTACATGCAGCGCTGCCTCAACCCCAGTGACGTGTGGGATGGCCCCGACGCCGACTACACGCCCGAGAGCGACGATATCCCCTGGAGCCGCGTGCCCGAGCGCAAGGTGACCATCGAGGACATTAAGTACGTGCTTTCGAGCCACTACCAGGGCACGGAGTACGACTGCTACGGCAGCAAGGGCACGCCCGCCACGCGTGGCGCTTATCGCCCCATCGGCATCAACCGCAACAGCCAGCTCGCCGTGCTGCAGCTGCGCCCCTATGCGCAGCCGGCGTATCGCGCCGTGCAGTGGATGGCCTTTGGTTCCAACTCGTTTAACGCGCTGGTTCCGCTGTACGCCAACGTCGAGACCATGCCCGAGTACTATGCCGACACGCAGGCTCGCGTGACGTCCGAAAACTTCTACTGGGCCAACCGCCTGATCGGCGCCCTGGCTGACGTCCGTTTCCATGAGTGCGGCCGCGCTGTGGAGGACTACCAGGAGAAGGTCGGTGGCATGGGCCACAAGCAGATCCATGACGTCGATGCTACCGTAGCCGCTCTGCCTGAGGCCGAGGTGCCTGCCGAGCTTGCACGCGCCAATGAGGCCTTTGCCGAGTGTGTTCGTGTGGAGACCGATGCTCTACTGGGCAAGGTGCTCTACACCACGAGCTGCGCCATGAAGAACTCTTTCGCGATGAACGACAACGTGAGGTAGGGATTTCCCGTCGATCGAATAGCGCTAAAACGCTTTGTCGCTTTCACTCGATCTTGGGTACAAGAACGCCAATGCAGTTGTTTATGATTGGAGACAACCATGGTTATGAAACTCGATCAGCTTGTTAACGGCGCCATCAACGTTGGCTTTGGCGCTGCCGCCGTTGCTGTCGAAGGCGGCAAGAAGGTCCTCGACGACCTTAACACCAAGGGCGAGCAGGTCCGCAAGGACACCGCCACCCCCGATATCGCCCGCAGCGTGTCCGATATGTTCGAGCAGGCCGGTGGCACCATCTCCGACCTGACCGAGCGTCTGGGCATGCAGGGCGAGACCGCGGCCCAGCGCGTGCTTGACGAGCTTATCCTTGCCCGCGTCCGCGTCATGACCGCTCCCGAGCGCACTGCCTTCCTGGCCCATGTGCGCGACATCGTCGATTCGGTCGAGGACAACGTGACCTCGGTGCCCGTCGAGTCCGTTGAGCCCGACGATGCGAAGGATACCGAAGAGGCCGAGTAGCAGCGCAGATGGCAGATTCCACCATGCCCGACATCCCCCAGCCCCATCCCTTCGAGGGGTGCCGTGCCATGG